>NZ_JBYSYZ010000003.1:175348-266427 GCF_058783925.1 Pseudomonas sp. FW305-70 | reverse complement strand
ATGGTGGGTCGTGTGGGATTCGAACCTACGACCAATTGGTTAAAAGCCAACTGCTCTACCAACTGAGCTAACGACCCAAATATGGTCGGGGTAAGGGGATTCGAACTCCTGACATCCTGCTCCCAAAGCAGGCGCGCTACCGGACTGCGCTATACCCCGGTTTGAAATTGGCTCCGTGACCAGGACTCGAACCTGGGACCCAATGATTAACAGTCATTTGCTCTACCGACTGAGCTATCACGGAACTACACATTTCAATTTACAACTTTGAAGCTTTACTGCGTTCTCTTCGACCCGTTCGCATCGCTGCGTTCGTGTGTCTGAGGCGCGCTATTCTACAATCTTCAGCACCTCTGTCAACCCCCTAAATTGCTTTCAAGTTAATGATTTGCAACTTATTTTGGATTCCTGCTTGGGGAGCGGAAACCCTGGCGGGTGACTGACTGCGGGGCGCACTTTACAAGCCTTTTCCTTTGAGTTCAACAGCCTAACGAAAAAAAGGCCTCGTTATGCGAGGCCTTTTCGATTTTGTTGCCGTTAAGGATCAGACGAAGACGATTTCGTCGTTTTCCACCACACCGTGAGCGGTATCGCCCGGCATGAACCGTCCGGACAGAATCAGCTGCGCCAGCGGGTTCTCGATCCAGCGCTGGATAGCACGCTTGAGCGGCCGTGCGCCGTACACCGGGTCGTAACCGACCGCGATCAGCTTGTCCATGGCTTCAGGGCTGAGCTCAAGCTTCAGCTCGCGCTCGGTCAGGCGGCTACGCAGACGACCCAACTGGATCTCGGTAATGCCGGCGATCTGATCCCGCGCCAACGGCTCGAAAATCACCACTTCGTCGACCCGGTTGATGAACTCCGGCCGGAAGTGGCTGGAAATCGCATCCATCACCGCCGCGCGCTGCGCCTCACGGTCACCGACCAGTTCCTGGATCTGCACTGCCCCCAGGTTGGAGGTCATGACAATCACGGTGTTCTTGAAATCCACCGTGCGGCCATGGCTGTCGGTCAAACGGCCGTCTTCGAGCACTTGCAGCAAGATGTTGAACACATCCGGGTGCGCCTTCTCGACTTCGTCCATGAGGATCACCGAATACGGCTTGCGACGTACGGCCTCGGTCAGGTAACCGCCCTCTTCATACCCCACGTAGCCCGGTGGCGCACCGATCAGGCGAGCCACGGAGTGTTTCTCCATGAACTCGGACATGTCGATCCGCACCATTGCCTCTTCGGTATCAAAGAGGAATTCGGCCAACGCCTTGCACAGCTCGGTTTTACCGACACCGGTCGGGCCGAGGAACATGAACGAGCCGCTCGGGCGATTCGGGTCGGACAACCCGGCACGGGAACGCCGCACCGCGTTGGAAACGGCCACCACCGCTTCATCCTGGCCGATCACACGCTGGTGCAACAGGCTTTCCATCTTCATCAGCTTGTCGCGCTCGCCTTCGAGCATTTTCGACACCGGAATACCGGTCCACTTCGACACGACTTCGGCGATCTCTTCTTCAGTCACCTTGCTGCGCAGCAACTGGTTTTCGGCTTTGCCATGCTGATCGACCATTTGCAGGCTGCGCTCCAGATCCGGGATCACCCCGTACTGCAACTCGGCCATGCGGTTCAGGTCGCCTTTGCGGCGGGCTGCCTCCAGCTCCTGACGGGACTGTTCGATTTTCTGCTGGATCTGCGCAGAACCCTGGACTTCGGCTTTCTCCGAGTTCCAGATTTCTTCGAGATCGGAGTACTCACGCTCATGACGAGCGATTTCTTCCTGCAATTTTTCCAGACGCTTCTTCGCCGCGTCGTCGCTTTCTTTCTTCAGCGCCTGGGATTCCACCTTCAGCTGAATCAGGCGACGCTCCAGACGGTCCAGCACTTCGGGCTTGGAGTCGATCTCCATGCGGATGCGGCTGGCGGCTTCGTCGATCAGGTCGATGGCCTTGTCCGGCAACTGCCGGTCAGTGATGTAGCGATGACTGAGCTTGGCCGCCGCAATGATCGCGCCGTCAGTGATGGCCACCTTGTGGTGAACCTCATAACGCTCTTTGAGGCCACGCAGGATGGCGATGGTGTCTTCTTCGCTCGGCTCGTCCACCAGCACTTTCTGGAAACGTCGCTCGAGAGCGGCGTCCTTTTCTATGTATTGGCGGTATTCGTTCAGCGTGGTGGCGCCCACGCAGTGCAGTTCACCGCGGGCCAGGGCCGGCTTGAGCATGTTGCCCGCATCCATCGAGCCTTCGCCTTTACCGGCGCCGACCATGGTGTGCAGTTCGTCGATGAACAGGATGATCTGCCCTTCCTGCTTCGACAGTTCATTGAGCAGGGATTTCAGGCGCTCTTCGAACTCACCACGATACTTGGCACCGGCAATCAGCGCCCCCATGTCCAGGGACAACAGACGCTTGCCCTTGAGGCCATCCGGCACTTCGCCATTGATGATGCGCTGGGCCAGGCCTTCGGCGATGGCGGTTTTACCCACGCCAGGCTCACCGATCAGCACCGGGTTGTTCTTGGTACGACGTTGCAGCACCTGGATGGTCCGGCGAATTTCATCGTCACGGCCGATCACCGGATCGAGCTTGCCGTCTTCGGCGCGCTTGGTCAGGTCGACGGTGTACTTGTCCAGGGCCTGGCGTGCTTCCTCGTGGTTCGGATCGTTGACGGCCTCACCACCACGCAGGTTGTTGATCGCGTTTTCCAGGGCTTTCTTGCTCACGCCCTGACCGAGCAACAGCTTGCCGAGCTTGCTGTTCTCGTCCATGGCGGCAAGCAGCACAAGCTCGCTGGAGATGAACTGGTCGCCTTTCTGCTGCGCCAGACGATCGGCCTGGTTGAGCAGGCGCGCCAGATCCTGCGACATATTCACATCGCCGGTCGGGTTCTGGATTTTAGGTAGCTGGTCGAGCTCTTTGGTCAGCTCTTTACGCAGGCTATTGACGTCGAAGCCCACCTGCATCAACAGGGGCTTGATCGAGCCGCCCTGCTGCTCGAGCAAGGCTTGCATCAAGTGCGCCGGTTCAATGGCCGGATGATCGTGGCCGACAGCCAGGGATTGGGCATCGGACAACGCTAACTGCAATTTGCTGGTTAAACGGTCTATACGCATGGGTCACCTTCCTTTTGAGCAGGCCGGACCTATAAAACATCCTGAATGAAGAAACCTGCCAGATACCACAATAGATGTGGTCGATTCTGGGAGTTTCAAGCGTCGTGACGTTGATGCAGATCAGACAAGTCTAGCGTTCGAGCCAAACCAAGGAGGCAAACCGACCAGTGCGAGGACTGCGGCGGTAAGAAAAGAAGCGAGGGTCGGTTACGGTGCAGAGACCACCCCCATAGACAGCCGTGACACCGCGAGCCGCGAGCCGCAGACGTGCCAGCCTATAGATGTCGGCCATGAACTTGCCGGGGTTCTGACTCGGCACAAAAGCCTCAGCGGCTTGCGGCAACTGCTGAACGAAGGTCTCGCGCACTTCCGGGCCGACTTCAAAGGCCTGCGGGCCAATGGCCGGACCGAGCCAGACCAGTACTTCGGCGGATGGCACATTGAGGCTGTCGAGAGTCGCTTCCAGCACACCTGCCGCCAACCCGCGCCAACCGGCATGGGCTGCCGCGACACGCGTACCGGCACGGTCGCAAAACAGCGCGGGCAGGCAGTCCGCAGTCATCGCTGCGCAGGCGACACCCGGCGTTGAAGTCCAGCTGGCATCAGCCATGTCCACCCGCCCCGGATCGGCATGAGCCACGACAATGCCGTGGACCTGCTGCAGCCAGGCCGGTTGAATGGAGAAATGATCGGTCAAACGACGGCGATTCTCGGCAACCGCTTCGGGGCTGTCGTCGACGTGATCGCCGAGGTTGAGGCTGTCGAACGGCGCCACACTGACGCCGCCCGCACGGGTGGTCACACAGGCTTTGACCCCGGCCGGCGCGGGCCAGTCAGGAATCAGCCAGTCACTCATCCGATGAACGCCTCGCGGTCTTGCTTGAGCAGGGTCAACAGCCAGACGAAGTCTTCCGGCAACGGCGATTCCCAGCTCATGCGCTTACCGGTGGTCGGATGATCCAGTTCCAGGAAACGCGCATGCAGCGCCTGACGCGGGAAATTCTTCAGCGACTCGACCATGGTCGGGTTGGCGGCCGGCGGAATACGGAAACGACCGCCGTAGGCCGGATCTCCGACCAACGGGTAGTTGATGTGCGCCATGTGCACGCGAATCTGGTGCGTACGACCGGTTTCCAGCTTCACCCGCACGTGAGTGTGGGAGCGGAAGCGCTCGAGCACGCGGTAATGGCTGACGGCTTGCTTGCCACCTTCCATCACGGCCATGCGCTGGCGTTGCTGGCCGTGACGACCGATCGGCGCGTTGATCTTGCCGCCGGCTGTCACCACACCGATCACGATGCACTCGTATATCCGGCTGACGCTGCGACTCTGCAACTGTGTCACCAGCTGCGTCTGCGCCTGAATGGTCTTGGCCACCACCATCAGACCGGTGGTGTCCTTGTCCAGACGATGCACGATACCGGCGCGGGGCACATTGATGATGTCCGGCACGTGGTGCAGCAAGGCGTTGAGCAAGGTGCCGTCGGCATGACCGGCAGCCGGGTGCACCACCAGGCCCGCAGGCTTGTTGATCACCAGGATGTCGTCGTCTTCATAGACGATGTCCAGGGCTATGTCTTGAGCGACCCATTCGCCCTGAGCTTCCTGCTCGGCAGTCAACTCAAGGATGGCGCCACCGTGGACGATGTCTCGCGGGCGGATAACCGCCCCATCCACAGTCAGGCGGCCGTCTTTGATCCAGGCGGAAAGGCGCGAGCGCGAGTGCTCAGCGAATAATTGTGCGGCGACTTGATCGAGGCGTTGGCCGCCCAATTCGGACGGCACCTCTGCGCGAAGTTCAATTTTATCGGACATGCTCAGACTAGGCGTCGGCACAGCCTTTGGTTTCGGCTGCGCGCTTGTGGTTAAATACGGCGTCTTTTGCCCCGAGGCTTTTCAACGGGGCGCTCATCATAACAGGACGGCCACGCCCAAGACAGCGGCCGTCATAGGGACGCAAGCCGCCATGCAAGTGAAACACCTGCTGCTGATCGCCATCCTCGCATTGACCGCTGCTTGCTCATCGAAGGAAGTCGTAGACGAAAACCTCAGTGAAGTCGAGCTGTACCAACAGGCTCAAAATGACCTGGACAACAGTAGCTACACCTCCGCCATCGCCAAGCTGAAGGCTCTGGAGTCGCGTTATCCGTTCGGTCGCTATGCCGACCAGGCGCAACTCGAGCTCATCTACGCCAACTACAAGAACACCGAGCCGGAAGCGGCCAAGTCCGCGGCTGAGCGCTTCATTCGTCTGCACCCACAGCATCCGAACGTCGATTATGCCTACTACCTCAAGGGTCTGACTTCTTTCGACCAGGACGTCGGCCTGCTGGCGCGTTTCCTGCCGCTGGACATGACCAAGCGTGACCCGGGCGCCGCCCGCGACTCCTATAACGAGTTCGCCCAGCTGACCAGCCGCTTCCCGAACAGCCGTTACGCACCGGATGCCAAGCAGCGCATGATCTATCTGCGCAACCTGCTGGCGGCCTACGAAATTCACGTAGCCGACTACTACCTGACCCGTCAGGCCTATGTCGCGGCGGCAAACCGCGGTCGTTACGTGGTGGAAAACTTCCAGGAAACCCCTTCGGTCGGCGACGGCCTGGCGGTGATGACCGAGGCCTATCAGCGCCTGCACCTGGACGAACTGGCTGCCACCAGCCTGGAAACCCTGAAGCTCAACTACCCGAACCACCCGACGCTGGTAGACGGCCAGTTCGTGCCGACCGTGGCCGAAGCCGACAACCGTTCGTGGCTGAGCAAGGCGACCCTGGGCCTGATCGAATCCCGTCCGCCGCTGCCACCAGGCGAAACCCGCGCCAATCAGGACGTACAGAAGCAGTTCCAGGACGCCAAGGATGCGATTCCATCCGAACTCAAGCCTAAAGACGACAATGGCGACGTGATCGAAGAAGAAAATCACGAAGCGGAAGGCAACAACAGCGACCGCTCGTGGTTCAGCTACATGACCCTGGGCGTGTTCGACTGACACCTCGCACTGTGCAAAAGGGAGACTTGTAGGAGCGAGCTTGCTCGCGATGGACGTCAACGTTCACGCGCTTTGTCTGAATAAACGCGTCGTCCTTGAGACCATCGCGAGCAAGCTCGCTCCTACATAAGCTATTAGGCTGTGCGCTGGTCATGTCCTTGGCTAAACTAGCCAATCACTCGTCGAAAAGCAGCTCACCATGCTTCGTTTATTGTTCTGGATTGCCCTGATTGCCGCTGCCGTATGGTTCTGGCGCAAATTCAAGGGTCAGGCATCCACCCCCAGCCCCCCTGCCGAACGGGATGCGGCGCCCATGGTCCGCTGCGCCCATTGCGGTGTTCACCTGCCCCGTGACCGCGCGCTGAGCCTCGACCAGCGGTGGTATTGCAGCCAGGCTCATCTCGAGCAGGACAAGGACTCCAGCGACCGCTGACACTCTCCCGATTTGGCAGCCGATCGAGGACTATCGCTGGCACCCAAGGAACTGAAAGGCATCGAGTGACGTCTGACACAGATTATTCAAGACCTCTCTCTGCGAATGAACCGGGTAATCAAAAACGTCCTGTACCTGCAGCGCCGCGCGCAAATGTCGCCGCCATGGCTTGACCTGAAATCACTGGAAATACTCCATCCCGAAGCCCCCGCCCCGTCTATCAAGGGCCCGGGGCTTTATCTGTCCGGCCAGCCGGGCGAAAGCACTCCGTCCCGCCTAGACTTCAAGGCACGCCAGGAAAGCGGCTGCTTTTGCATGACCTTTGCTCACGGACGGAACCTAGCTTGAACACGAGACCACGACAAAAAGTCTTGATCGTCGATGACGAACCAGACATACGCGAACTCCTGGAAATCACCCTGGGAAGGATGAAACTGGAGACGTTCAACGCCCGCAATGTCGTCGAAGCGCAATCGCTACTGAAAAGCGAAACATTCGATCTCTGCCTGACCGACATGCAATTGCCGGATGGCACCGGCCTGGAATTGGTGCAGCACATCCAGCAACGCCACCCTCAGGTCCAGGTGGCGATGATCACCGCCTATGCCAGTCTCGAAACCGCAATCAATGTGCTCAAGGCCGGAGCATTCGACTTCCTCACCAAACCGGTGGACCTAACGCGCCTGCGTGAACTGGTCACCAGCGCCCTGCTGCTTCCTGCCCGCGGAGTCGACATCGATCGCCGTTTACTGGGCGACTCATTACCCATGCGCAACCTGCGCAAGCACATCACCAAACTGGCCAACAGTCATGCGACGGTATACATCAGCGGAGAATCCGGCAGTGGCAAGGAATTGGTCGCGCGCCTGATCCATGATCAAAGCCCCCGCGCCAAGCAGCCGTTCATTGCGATCAACTGCGCGGCGATTCCCTCGGAACTGTTGGAGAGCGAGTTTTTCGGCCATCGCAAAGGCAGCTTCAGCGGCGCCATCGAAGATAAACCCGGTCTGTTCCAGACAGCTCACGGCGGCACCCTGCTCCTGGACGAAGTGGCTGACCTGCCGCTGGCAATGCAGGTCAAACTGCTACGCGCCATTCAGGAGAAAGCCGTACGCAGCGTCGGCGGGCAGCAGGAAGTGGCGGTGGATGTGCGCATTCTCTGCGCCACACACAAGGACCTTGGCGCCGAAGTCGCCGCCGGGCGATTTCGGCATGATCTTTACTACCGCTTGAATGTGATCGAACTCCGGGTGCCGCCCTTGCGCGAGCGTCGCGATGACATCGAGGTGCTGGCCAGCCACATTCTCAAGCGCCTGGCCGCCGATACGGGTCAACCGGCAGCCAGACTCCACCCCCAAGCCCTCGATGCGCTGAAAAGCTATCGCTTCCCGGGCAATGTGCGGGAACTGGAAAATATGCTCGAACGGGCTCACACCTTGTGCGAGGACAATCAGATCGAAGCCATTGACCTGCGTCTGGCTCAAGGCAATTGCGCAGCTGAAAGTGGAATGCCGGACCT
This sequence comes from Pseudomonas sp. FW305-70, assembly GCF_058783925.1. NCBI lineage: Bacteria > Pseudomonadati > Pseudomonadota > Gammaproteobacteria > Pseudomonadales > Pseudomonadaceae > Pseudomonas > Pseudomonas sp. FW305-70. The sequence goes on along the minus strand of NZ_JBYSYZ010000003.1, from coordinate 258,377 downwards.
GTCCCGGATAGACAATCTGGACACCTATCTGGAAAACGTCGAGCGCCAACTGCTGCTCCAGGCCCTGGAGGAAACCCGCTGGAACCGCACGGCGGCGGCTCAGCGGTTGAATCTGTCATTCAGGTCGATGCGTTACAGGCTCAAGAAATTGGGACTGGATTGAGACTTTAAACAGATCACAGTCTTCCAGCAGGCGCATAAGGCGTCGGATCGATAATCGGCGTACGGCCCAGCATCACATCGGCAAACAACTGACATGACGCCGGCGCCAACACCAGTCCGTTACGGTAATGCCCACAGTTGAGCCAGAGCCCGTCAAACCCGGGCACCGGGCCGATATAGGGAATGCCCTCGGGTGATCCCGGGCGCAATCCGGCCCAGTGCCCCACCACTTCGGCATCGGCCAGTGCCGGGATCAATTCCACCGCCGACGCCTTCAGGCTTTCCAGTGCCGACCCGGTCGGTGTCTTGTCAAAACCTTCATGCTCCAGCGTACTGCCGATCAGTATGTGTCCGTCGCGCCGGGGAATCGCATAACGGCCCTTGGCCAGGACCATGCTTGGCAGGAAGTCCGCCGCGCACTTGTAGAGAATCATCTGCCCTTTCACCGGCTCGACCGGCAGCGTCAGATCAAGACGCTTGAGCAACTCACCGCTCCAGGCCCCCGCCGTCAGGACGACTTGATCGCCGAGAACAGCTCCTGTGGCGGTCTGCACGCCGACCACTTTGTTGCCGTCACGAACAAACCCGCTGACTTCGCACTGCTCATGGATCGTCACGTTCGGCAGCGCCAGCAACGCGGCCTTGAGCGACTTCACCAGACGCGGGTTACGCACGTTGGCGACGTCGGCCATGTAGATCGCCCGGGAAAAACCGCTGCCCAGCACTGGCACGGCGTCGTGTGCCGCCGAGATATCCACGGCGCTCAACGGACGATGTTCCCGGGCGGCCCAGGCCAGCGCTTGGGCCTCGTCATCCAGATCCAGCCAATACAGACCGGTGGTATGCACTTCAGGATCAACACCGGTGGCGGCGAACAAGCGCTCGCCCAGTTGTGGATAAAAGTCCTGTGACCAGTGAGCCAACGCAGTGACCGCCGGGCTGTAGCGCCACGGGTAAAGCGGCGAAACGATGCCGCCACCGGCCCAGGACGACTCCTGACCGACGTTCGAGCGATCCAGCAGCACAACGCTTTGCACATCGGAGGCGAGATTGAAGGCCGTCAGCAAGCCAATCACCCCACCGCCGACAATCACCACTTGCTGTTGCCTGGTCATGTTCTGATCCAATCGTTAAATAGACAGAGGGTGCAAAAGGCACCCGAAAAAGAAACTCAGCGCCCCCAGCAATCTTTGCTGGTCAGGCCGGACATCGCATTGACCATACCCAGTACACCGGTGTTGGTGATGGTCAGATCACCGCATTTGTCAGTGGCCATGCTTGAGCCGGCCTTGCGTACCGCCGTCAGCAGAAAGGTCTGGTCGGTCAGGGCTGGAGTGATGCTGTAGTAGTCATTGCCGGCGCTGAGGCCCGTCGCATCGGTGTAGATATTTTTCTGCGAGTAGAAGCGCTCCAGCAGCTGCGCCTGCTCCGAAAGCAGACCAGCGACTTCCGCGCGACGGCCCTTGTTCAGGTACTCGGTGAAACTCGGGGCGGCAATGGTCATGACAATCCCGATGATCGCAATCACGATCATGATTTCGATCAGGGTAAAACCGCGGTTGGAACTACGCATGCCTCAACTCTCACTTACTGTATTTGTCGCCACATGATGCGACGGCTGCCACCGGATTTTTCCATCCCTGGCGTATCGTCGCCAGTGGAATCGTTCACGCCCCCGCCATTATCACCGGCGTCCTGGGTCGAATGCTCTCCGACGAAGATCACGCCTTCAGACAGGGTGTCGAGGTTGTCGACCACGCCATCGGCGTTGCTGTCGAGCATCTTAACGCTGATCGCTTCGGGCAGCTTCAGGCAGACGGCTTTCAAGCCCTGATTGCCATGATAGAAACCGTACCAGTTGCCATTCGCCAGACAGGTTGGCCGGTTCAGCGCTGGCGTGGCTGCGTGCGCCGACATCGACAGGTCAAGCGCGACCACGACGCCGAGCAGGTGTGACCATAACCTGACAGCTCGCTCAGTACTTCGCATAGATACTCTCCACCACACTGCGCGAATGACCCGCGATGCCGACTGCGGTTACCCGATACAAGGTCGCCGGGGTATTGATTGGCACATTCACCGCCTTCTTGCTGACACCGATGTTTTGCACGCCATAAAAACCCTTGCCCGATGCAATCCAGGTCACTCCGGAAGTGGCGTTGAAGCCGGCTGCGGTAATGGTCGAGGACTCGGACGGTGGTGCACATTGAACGATGCCGCTGCAAACAGGTAGCGCATAACTGTCCCGCTGCACGCCACTCTCGCCCACCCGCAATGCTGCCTCGGCGCTCTGAAACGACTGGTTGTGCAAGGCGACGCTACCGGCCATCTTTTCCTGCAGGGTCGCACTCTGCATCGAGGAAAGACCAATCAGCGTCAGCAAGAGCAAGAACACCAGACTGACCAGCAGCGCCATGCCGCGCTGGGGGTAATGCGTCATGGGAGAACGATTCAATGGCATCCCCTCATGGCAAGCGGTTGCGTAGCGCGGCAACCACGTTGAAGGTTTGATCGCTCACCCGGCGGCTCGGATCGGTGAGGGTCAGGCTCAGGCGTACGCTACGAATCAGCGCGGGGTCCGGCGGGTTGCTGCTGTAGCGCGATGCTGCCAGATCAGTGGCCGTGCTGGCCAGGCCGAAGCTCACGTCGAAAGCGCGGACGTTATCCACCAATACCTGGGGTGCTGCGGCCCCGCCCTTCATGAGCAATTGGTTGTTGCTGAACCTGTAAGTCAGCCGCCGGATCGGAAATGCCTGCTGCCCTGCCGCTGGCGTCCGGCCTTCACTGTAGGCCGTCGAATGGATTCTACAATCGGAAAGCACGGTCCAGTCCGGTTTGTCGCCATTACCGCCGATATCCGCCATAACCAGCGTCAAACTGCGGCTACCATTGTCCCAACGGATCGGCGTTGTACGACTGGCATGGAAATCACCTTTCTCACTTGAATCAGTGATCGTTTCCAGACAACCGAACATCCCGACCATGCGGACTTCCTTAATCATTTTGCTCAACACGAAACGTGCATCCTCCTGCATGTTCGCGGCCGCACTCTGGCTGAGATAGGTGTTCTTGGCCGCGATGAAAACCTGCACCACGCCGAGCACCACGATCAGGCTCAATGCCAGGGCAATCAGCAACTCGACCAGGCCGAAGCCTCTGCTACGCCGACTCACGGGATCACCACCGGATCAATGGCCGTCCGGCTGCTCAGGACAAAGCTGCGCCGCGAGTCGGCAGCATTGGCAGCCCGTGAGTCGTCCCAGGTAATCGTGATGGTGTACACCTGCTGATTGACAGTGATACTGCCGGTCGCGGATGCACCGAGTGAGCTGACAATGTTGGCGTTGAAGTCAAACAGGTCCTGATCCCGGGCAATGTCCGGGTTGCCCAAAGCCGGAGGCGCAATGGTGTAGTCCGCAGCGGCATTGGTGCGAATGCGGTCCAGCATGTCGTAAGCGATAAAACTGGCCTGACTGGTCATGCGCGCGCTGTCCGTGTACTTCAGCGCATTGAGCTGAAACGCCGCTGCGCCCAGCAACCCCACTCCCAGAATGACTAACGCCACCAGGACTTCGACCAGCGTCATGCCCTCCTGCGAGCCTTGCATCCCTGCTCTCATCCGCAACGTCCACCCAATAGAATTCGGCCGTTCAAACACACTGTCAGCGTCCTGCTTTGTGCTCCTCGCCCATAGCTGATCACCACCTCCGAGGACGGTGATGACAATCCGCCCAGACTGTTGAAATCGATGGCAGTGACGCCAGAGGTTAGCGCCAGAGTTGCGCCGTTGCTCATCGCCGGAACAACCCGCAATACATTGGCCAAAGCGCCAGTACCGTCGTAAATCGCCAGCTCCCCACTCCAGACATCCCCGCCGGCTGTCGGCCGCACACGCGTGGTATTGCCCCGATCGATGGCTTCGAGCCGGGCAACATTCAACGCTCGTTTCAGGTCCGCGATTTCGGTATCAGCCCTGGTTGTCTGCGTCGAGCGGGTAAACGCCGGGACGGCCATAGTCAGCAGGATCAGAAGAATCGCGAGCGCGACCAACAACTCGATCAGCGTGAAACCTTTTGTACGATGCTCCATCGGGCCCTTCTGTTTCCTTCGGCTATACCTGCTGTTGCGCAGCACAACGTTCGAACGATGCTGTGCGTTGCCATTTCTCGCGCACGGATTGCGCGAGCCACAGCACGCCACGGAGGGAAATATCATGCGACAACACGGCTTCAGCCTGATCGAACTGCTCATGGGACTGGCAATTACAGGAATTGTTCTGCTTCTGGTCACTCCGGCGTTCGCAACGCTGATCGAGTCGAACCAAAGACAGCAAGCGGCGCAGGCTCTTTTCAGTGGTATTCGCACCGCCCGGAGCGAAGCCATCGTCCGCAACCAGGCCGTGGTGATTCACGGCATCAATGGCGACTGGAGCCAAGGCTGGCGGATGATCCTGGATATCAGCGGCAAAGGGGAGATGGACAGCGACAATCCACTGCTGGCCGAACGCCAAAGCGGCGCACGCGTGTCGATTGCAGGGAACGGTTCGGTCGAAAGCTCAATACGATTCAGAGGTCAGGGCGAAGCACTGATTGGAGGGACGTTACACATTTGCGCGGTTCGCGAACCGGTAAGCCGACACCAAGTGGTGTTGGCACGGACCGGTCGCGTCAGCCTGCGCAACGACAAGGTTGAGCAGGCGTTATGCGAAAAAAGGACTGAATTCAGAGCAACGAGCGAACGCGCAGTTCTTTAGGCATCGAGAACGTGATGTTCTCCTCGCGACCCGCCAGCTCATCGGCACCGGTGGCACCCCAGGCCTGCAACTGCTGGATCACGCCGCGCACCAGGACTTCCGGGGCGGATGCGCCAGCGGTGATGCCAATACGCTCGACGCCGTCGAACCAGCTCTTTTGCAGGTCTTCGGCACCGTCGATCAGGTAGGCCGGAGTGGACATGCGCTCTGCCAGCTCGCGCAAGCGATTGGAGTTGGAGCTGTTCGGGCTGCCGACTACCAGCACCACGTCGCACTCATCGGCCAATTGTTTGACCGCGTCCTGACGGTTTTGCGTGGCGTAGCAAATGTCGTCCTTGCGCGGTCCACCAATGGCCGGGAAACGCGAACGCAGAGCGTCGATAACGCGACTGGTGTCGTCCATCGACAAGGTGGTCTGGGTCACGAAAGCGAGCTTTTCAGGGTTGTTCACCTGCAACGCCGCGACATCTTTCTCGTCTTCGACCAGGTAGATCGCGCCACCGTTGCTGGCATCGTACTGGCCCATAGTGCCTTCGACTTCCGGGTGACCGGCGTGGCCGATGAGAATGCACTCTCGGCCGTCACGGCTGTAACGCGCCACTTCGATGTGAACTTTGGTCACCAACGGGCACGTGGCATCGAACACCTTCAGCCCGCGGCCAGCCGCTTCGCTGCGCACGGCCTGGGAAACGCCGTGTGCACTGAAGATCACAATGACGTCGTCCGGCACCTGATCCAGCTCTTCGACGAAGATCGCGCCACGGGAGCGCAGGTCTTCGACGACAAATTTGTTGTGGACCACTTCGTGGCGCACGTAGATCGGCGGCCCGAAAACTTCCAGGGCGCGGTTGACGATTTCGATCGCCCGGTCCACACCGGCGCAGAAGCCACGGGGGTTGGCGAGTTTGATTTGCATGCTGTGCCTCGTGTCTTGCGCGCGAAAAATGGTAATGCCCTGCCGTTCGTCGAACACCGTGTTCAAGAACAGCGAGGGTTTGGTGTGGGAGCGGGCTTGCTCGCGAATGCTGACTGACATTCAACATTGATGTCGTCTGACACACCGCTTTCGCGAGCAAGCCCGCTCCCACACTTTTACAACGCTTTGACGGAAATGATTTCCACGTCAAAGGTCAGCGTCTTGCCCGCCAGCGGGTGGTTGAAGTCGATGGTCACTTGCGCGTCGTCGAACTCTTTCACCACGCCCGGCAGTTCAGTATTGGCCGCATCGTTGAAGATCACCAGCAAACCCGGCGACAGTTCCATGTCTGCAAACTGCGAGCGCGGAATGATCTGCACGTTTTGCGAGTTCGGCTGGCCGAAGGCGTTTTCCGGCTCGATGCTCAGTGTACGCTTGTCACCGGCCTTGAAACCGAACAGGGCTGCTTCGAAACCTGGCAACAGGTTGCCGTCACCGACCTTGAAGGTCGCAGGGGCTTTGTCGAAGGTGCTGTCCACCGTGTCGCCATTCTCCAGGCGCAATGCGAAATGCAAGGTGACTTCCGTGTTCTGGCCGATGCGTTGCTCAGCCAATACCTGTTCAGTCATGAACGGTTTCTCCGGTCTTTTTACTTTTGAACATATCCAGTGCCAGCATGACAGCACCTACCGTGATTGCACTGTCGGCAAAGTTGAACGCCGGGAAATACCAGCGGTTCTGCCAATGCACCAGAATGAAATCGATCACATGGCCCAGGGCAATGCGGTCATACAGATTGCCCAGCGCGCCACCGAGTACCAGGGCCAGCGCAACCGCCAGCCAGGTTTCGTTGCGCCCCAGACGCTTGAGCCACACCACCAGCACCGCACTGACCACCACCGCGATCAAGGCGAACAGCCAGCGCTGCCAGCCGGAGCTGTCAGCCAGGAAGCTGAACGCCGCACCAGTGTTGTAGGCCAGGGTCCAGCTGAAGTAATCGGGGATGATCACGATCTGCTGGTACATCTGGAGCTTGCCTTCGAAGTAGAACTTGCTGGCCTGGTCGATGACCAGTACCAGCAAACTCAACCAGAGCCAGCTCAGCCGTCCGAAACGGCCAACGGCATTAGGCATAGTGACGGACCTCACCAGCGCCGCTGATGTTATCCACGCAACGACCGCAGATTTCCGGATGCTCCGGGTTCACGCCGACGTCTTCGCGGCAATGCCAGCAACGGGCGCATTTGGCGTGGGCCGACTTGACGATCTTCAGCTTCAGGCCGCTGACTTCAGTGACGACCGCGTCCTCGGGTGCCTTCACAAAGGGTGCAACGCTGGCAGTCGAGGTGATCAGCACGAAACGCAGTTCGTTGCTCAGCTTGGCCAGGTCGGCAGTCAGCGCGTCTTCGGCGAACAGCGTCACTTCGGCTTGCAGGTTGCCACCGACAGCCTTGGCTGCACGCTGGATTTCCATCTCTTTGTTGACCGCGACCTTCACTTCCATGATGCGGTCCCAGTAGGCGCGACCCAGCTCGAAGCCTTCCGGCAGTTCGCTCAGGCCTTCGTACCAGGTGTTGAGCATGACGGACTCGTTACGCTCGCCCGGCAGGTACTGCCACAGTTCGTCGGCGGTGAACGCCAGGATCGGCGCGATCCAGCGCACCAGCGCTTCGGAGATGTGGAACAGCGCGGTCTGGCACGAACGGCGGGCCTTGCTGTCGGCGCCGGTGGTGTACTGGCGATCCTTGATGATGTCGAGATAGAAGCCACCCAACTCCTGCACGCAGAAGTTGTGGATCTTCGAGTACACGTTCCAGAAGCGGTATTCGCTGTAGTGCTCTTGCAGCTCACGCTGCAGCAGCAGGGTGCGATCCACGGCCCAACGGTCCAGCGCCAGCATTTCTTCGGCCGGCAGCAGGTCGGTGGCCGGGTTGAAGCCGGTCAGGTTCGACAGCAGGAAGCGCGCGGTGTTACGGATACGCCGGTAGGCGTCCGCACTGCGTTGCAGGATCTGCTCGGAAACCGCCATTTCACCCGAGTAATCGGTCGAGGCAACCCACAAGCGCATGATGTCGGCGCCCAGGGTGTCGTTGACTTTCTGCGGCGCGATCACGTTGCCCAGGGACTTGGACATCTTGCGGCCGGACTCGTCGACGGTGAAACCGTGGGTCAGCAGTTCGCGGTACGGCGCGTGGTTGTCGATGGCGCAACCGGTCAGCAGCGACGAGTGGAACCAGCCGCGGTGTTGGTCCGAGCCTTCCAGGTACAGGTCGGCACGCGGGCCGGCTTCGTGGCCCATCGGGTGGGAACCGCGCAGGACGTGCCAGTGCGTGGTGCCCGAATCGAACCAGACGTCCAGGGTGTCGCTGATCTTGTCGTACTGCGGCGCTTCGGCGCCCAGCAGCTCGGCGGCGTCCAGCTTGAACCAGGCTTCGATGCCTTCGACTTCGACGCGCTTGGCGACTTCTTCCATCAGCTCGACGGTGCGCGGGTGCAGTTCGCCGCTTTCCTTGTTCAGGAAGAACGGGATCGGCACGCCCCAGTTGCGCTGACGGGAGATGCACCAGTCCGGACGGTTGGCGATCATCGAGTGCAGGCGCGCCTGGCCCCAGGCCGGAACGAACTGGGTGTCTTCAATGGCCTTGAGCGAGCGCTGGCGCAGGGTGTCACCGGTGGTCGGCTGCTTGTCCATGCCGATGAACCACTGCGCGGTAGCGCGGTAGATCAGCGGAGTCTTGTGGCGCCAGCAGTGCATGTAGCTGTGTTCGATGACGGTGGTGTGCAGCAGCGCACCGACTTCGGTCAATTTGTCGACGATGGCCGGGTTGGCCTTCCAGATGAACTGGCCGCCGAAGAACTCCAGCGAAGGCACGTACACGCCGTTGCTTTGTACCGGGTTGAGAATGTCGTCGTTGACCATGCCGTACTTCTTGCAGGTCACGAAGTCGTCCACGCCATAGGCCGGTGCGGAGTGAACCACGCCAGTGCCGGCACCCAGCTCGACGTAGTCAGCCAGGTATACCGGCGACAGGCGGTCGTAGAACGGGTGACGGAAGTTGATCAGTTCCAGCGCCGAACCAGCGGCGGTAGCGATCACCGAACCTTCCAGCGAGTAGCGCGCCAGGCACGACTCGACCAGCTCTTCAGCCAGCACCAGCAGCTTGTCGCCGACATCGACCAGGGCGTAGTTGAATTCCGGGTGGACGTTCAACGCCTGGTTGGCCGGGATGGTCCACGGGGTGGTGGTCCAGATCACGATCGAGGCCGGCTTGCCCAGGGCAGGCAGACCGAAGGCGGCGGCCAGCTTGGCTTCGTCGGCAATCGGGAAGGCCACGTCAATGGTCGAGGACTTTTTGTTCTCGTACTCGACTTCCGCTTCAGCCAGGGCCGAACCGCAGTCGAAGCACCAGTTCACGGGCTTCAAGCCCTTGAACACGAAACCGCCCTTGACGATTTCAGCCAGGGCACGGATTTCCCCGGCCTCGTTCTTGAAGTCCATGGTCTTGTACGGGTTGGCGAAGTCGCCCAGCACGCCCAGACGGATGAACTCGGATTTCTGCCCTTCGATCTGCTCGGTGGCATAGGCGCGGCACAGTTCGCGGGTCTTGTCCGCGCCCAGGTTCTTGCCGTGGGTCACCTCGACCTTGTGCTCGATCGGCAGGCCGTGGCAGTCCCAGCCCGGGACATAAGGCGCGTCGAAGCCCGACAGGGTCTTCGAGCGGATGATCATGTCCTTGAGAATCTTGTTCAGCGCATGACCGATGTGAATCGTGCCGTTGGCGTACGGAGGGCCGTCGTGCAATACGAACTTCGGACGATCCTTGCCAATCTCGCGCAACTTTCCGTACAGGCCAATACTGTCCCAGCGCTGCAGGATCTGCGGTTCGCGCTGTGGCAGGCCGGCCTTCATTGGGAAGGCGGTGTCCGGAAGGTTTAGCGTGGCTTTATAGTCGGTCATTTAAGGCTCTTCATTAGCGATAGGCGCTAGGTGCGGCTAGTGCACGGGCGGCGGCGACATCCGCGCTGATCGCCGTTTTCAGTGCCTCCAGAGAGGCGAAACGCTGCTCTTCACGCAGCTTGTGGTGGAAAACCACCGTTAAACGCCGGTCATACAGATCGCCGGCAAAATCTAAAAGATGCACTTCCAGGTGGGCTTTGCCATCACCTTGAACCGTGGGCCGCACGCCGATATTGGCGACGCCGGGCCAGGTCTTGCCATCGATCTCGACATCCACCAGGTAAACCCCGGTAAACGGTACGCGACGGCGCTTGAGTTGTATGTTGGCCGTGGGCGTACCCAACTGCCGAGCAAGCTTCTGGCCATGCAATACGCGACCGGCGATCCGGTACGGCCGTCCGAGGAGGCGTTCGGCCAGGGTGAAATCCGCGGCGGCCAGGGCATTGCGGACCTGCGTGCTGCTGACCCGGATGCCATCCAGCTCGACGGTTTGCGCCGCTTCGACGGTAAATCCCTGAAGGATGCCGGCCTGTAGCAGGAAATCGAAATCTCCCGCGCGGTCACAACCGAAACGGAAGTCATCACCGACCTCCAGGTGCTGGACACCCAGGCCATCGACCAGAATGGTGTCGACGAACTCGCTGGCGCTGAGCTTGCTCAGGCGCTGATTGAAAGCCAGGCACAGAACGCGGTCGACGCCTTCGGCGGCCAACAATTGCAGCTTGTCCCGCAGACGGGCCAGACGGGCCGGTGCAGTCTCCGGAGCGAAGAACTCGCGCGGTTGCGGCTCGAAAATCACCACGCAACTGGGCACGCCCAACTCGAGCGCACGCTCACGCAGCCGCGCCAGGATAGCCTGGTGGCCACGGTGTACACCGTCAAAGTTGCCAATAGTGGCGACACAGCCCCGATGCTGGGGGCGCAGATTGTGGAGGCCTCGAACCAGCTGCATAACGCGCTTCTTGCTCATAAAGTGGTCGATTATAACCACACCCGGCGGCCGACGACAGGCAACACCGTAACCCAAAGTGATCGAACCGACAAAACCGCCGGTTCGCCCGTGTTTATCGAGGCCGGAACCTCAGCCAAGCGTCTTGCGATTGAAGTCGCGCAAACGGAAGCCCATCAACACTAACATGCCGAAATAAGCCACCACACCGGCAATGACCAAGGCACCCAGACGCAGGAAACGCTCAAGCATCTGCCCCTCACCCCAGGCCGGCATGAAATGCATCCCGGCCAGCAACACGCCAGACATCACCGCCACCGCAATCACCAGCTTGAAGCCGAACTTTGCCCAGCCCGGTTGCGGCTGGTACATCTGCTGTTTACGCAGCTGATAGAAGAGCAGCCCCGCATTGAGGCAGGCGCCGGCGCTGATGGCGAGCGCCAGGCCCGCGTGAGCCAGAGGACCAATCAGCAACAGGTTGAACAACTGAGTGACGACCAGCGTGAAAATTGCGATTTTCACCGGCGTGCGGATGTTTTGTTGCGCATAAAAGCCCGGCGCCAGCACTTTAATCACGATAATCCCGAGCAACCCGACGGAATAGGCGATCAACGCACGCTGGGTCATGGCCGCATCATGGGCATCGAACTGACCATACTGGAACAGGGAAACCGTCAGCGGCTCGGCCAGAATCCCCAGCGCCAGGGCGCAAGGCAATACCAGCACGAAGCACAGACGCAGGCCCCAATCGAGGATGCGCGAGTATTCGTGGCGATCCTTGCTGGCGTAGGTCTTGGCCAGGGTCGGCAGCAAAATCGTCCCCAGCGCCACGCCCAACACCCCGGACGGCAGCTCCATCAAACGGTCGGCGTAGTACATCCACGACACGGAACCGGCAACCAGGAAAGACGCGAAGATCGTATTGATGATCAGCGAAATCTGGCTCACCGAGACACCGAGAATGGCCGGCAACATTTGCTTCATGACGCGCCACACACCGCTGTCACGCAGGTTCAGGCGCGGCAGTACGAGCATGCCAATCTTTTTCAGGTGCGGTAGCTGATAGAGCAACTGCGCCAGGCCGCCGACCAGTACCGCCCAGCCGAGCGCCATGACGGGCGGATCGAAGTACGGCGTCAAAAACACCGAAAAGATGATCATGCTGACGTTCAGCAGAGTCGGCACGAAGGCCGGTACCGAAAATCTGTTCCAGGTATTGAGGATCGCACCGGCCAACGACGACAGGGAAATCAGCAGGATGTAGGGAAAGGTCACCCGCAACAGACTGGAGGTCAGTTCGAATTTTTCCGGTGTGTCGGTGAAACCCGGCGCGGTGACCCAGATGACCCATGGCGCGGCGATCATGCCCAACACCGTGACCAGCGCCAGTACCAGCGTCAGCAGGCCCGAAACGTAGGCGATGAAGGTACGCGTCGCCTCTTCACCCTGCTGGCTTTTATATTCGGCAAGAATCGGCACGAACGCCTGGGAAAACGCCCCCTCGGCAAAGATTCGCCGCAGCAGATTGGGTAATTTGAAGGCGATAAAGAAGGCGTCAGTCGCCATTCCTGCGCCAAATGTGCGTGCAATGAGGGTGTCTCGGACAAATCCCAGAATCCGGGAAAGCATCGTGATAGAGCTGACGGCGGCCAACGATTTGAGCAGATTCATGGAAAGAGTTTGTGCCTGTCGATAAACAGCAGGCGAACTAAGCGCCTACTTGTGCGATACTCCGCGCCGCAACAGCACAGAGCCAAAGCTCGCGAGTTTACAGGTCACACGCCGGAAAGAAATATCCCGTCGCACCACGCCTACCACTTAGCGGAACGTTTCAAGCGCCCTTGACAAGACTTCAACTCATCGGCATGATTCGCGGCCTATTTTGTTTGCTATTTCCTAAAAAGTCTTTCGAGGAGCTCGACGGTGGCCAACTCACCTTCCGCCAAAAAACGTGCAAAACAGGCTGAGAAGCGTCGCAGCCACAACGCCAGCCTGCGTTCCATGGTTCGTACCTACATCAAGAATGTAGTTAAGGCCATCGACGCAAAAGACGCTGCCAAAGCTCAAGCCGCTTACGTTCTGGCTGTGCCAGTTATCGACCGTATGGCCGATAAAGGCATCATCCACAAGAACAAGGCCGCTCGTCATAAGAGCCGCCTGAATGGCCACGTCAAGGCCCTGAACGTTGCCGCTGCTGCCTAAGCGACACGCTCATTAAAAAACCGACCTCAGGGTCGGTTTTTTATTGCCTGCGATTTAGCAGGCACCGCAAAAAAATGTGGGAGCGGGCTTGCTCGCGAAGGCGGCGTGTCAGTCGACATCAATATTGACTGATACAACGCTTTCGCGAGCAAGCCCGCTCCCACAGTTTGTTTTGCGTCAAATTATTGGGCGTGCGCCCACGGCAAGATCGGAATCGCCGTCACCGCATTCTGCGGACTGCCCTCGATCAAGCGATCGCTGTACACCAGGTACACCAGCGTATTGCGCTTCTTGTCGAGGAAGCGCACCACCTGCATGGTCTTGAACACCAGGGACGTGCGCTCCTTGAATACCTCATCGCCATCCTTGAGCTCACCCTTGAAGCTAATCGGCCCGACCTGTCGGCAGGCGATGGACGCCTCGGCACGATCCTCGGCCAATCCAAGACCTCCCTTGACCCCACCCGTCTTGGCGCGCGACAGGTAGCAGGTCACACCATCGACCTTGGGATCATCAAAAGCCTCGACCACGATCCGGTCATTTGGCCCGACGAACTTGAACACCGTCGACACCTGGCCGATTTCCTCGGCCGAAGCCAGCAGCGGCATCGCCAACAGCAATCCCAATAATCCTTTTGCCACGCGCATTCAGGTATTCCTTCAGACCAGGATCAGGTTATCGCGGTGAACCAGTTCCGGTTCCGCCATGTAACCCAGCAGACCGACAATCGCCTCGGACGACTGACCAATGATTTTTTGTGCTTCCAGCGCACTGTAGTTGGCCAGGCCGCGGGCAATCTCACGACCGTCCGGCGCCACGCAAACCACCATCTCGCCACGACGGAAGCTGCCCTGCACCAATTTGACCCCGACCGGCAACAAGCTCTTGTTGCCCTGAGACAACGCAGTCACCGCACCGGCATCCAGCACCAGGGTGCCACGGGTTTGCAGATGACCGGCCAGCCACTGCTTGCGCGCCGCCAGCATGCCACGCTCCGGCGAGAGTAAGGTACCGATACGCTCGCCCGCCTTGAGGCGATCCAGCACACGCTCAAGCCGCCCACCCACGATAATGGTGTGAGCGCCGGAACGGGCCGCCAGACGCGCCGCACGCAGCTTGGTCTGCATACCGCCACGCCCCAGCGCCCCGCCCGTACCGCCCGCCACTGCATCGAGCGCCGGATCATCGGCACGCGCTTCGTAAATCAGCTGGGCATCCGGATTGTTGCGCGGATCGGCGTCGAACATGCCATCGCGATCCGTCAGGATCACCAGCAAGTCTGCCTCGACAAGGTTCGCCACCAGCGCCGCCAGGGTGTCGTTGTCGCCGAAACGGATTTCGTCGGTGACCACGGTGTCATTCTCGTTGATGACCGGAATGACTTTGAGCTCGACCAATGCGCGCAAGGTACTGCGGGCGTTCAGGTAGCGCTTGCGGTCGGACAGGTCGTCGTGGGTCAGAAGAATCTGCGCGGTATGCCGGCCGTGCTCGGCAAAGCTCGACTCCCAGGCCTGCACCAGCCCCATCTGGCCGATTGCAGCAGCGGCCTGAAGCTCGTGCATCGCACTGGGTCGCGAAGTCCAGCCCAAACGACTCATACCGGCCGCCACCGCCCCAGAGGACACCAGCACCAGTTCGATACCCGCCTCATGCAAGGCCACCATCTGCTCAACCCAGACACCCATTGCCGCGCGATCCAGGCCCTTGCCGTCCGCCGTCAGCAAAGCGCTGCCGATCTTCACGACCCAACGCTGCGCACCTGTCACCTTGCTCCGCATCATCTTCAACCTTAGCTTGAGGACAGCGCGACCTGGCACTGCCCGTGACGTTATTCGTGGCTATTCGCGACCAACGATTTACAGATACTAAAACGCCGCTCGATTGAGCGGCGCTTAAGTTTATCGCAACGAATCAGTCACGCACGTAAATGATTTCCGGACCGTCTTCGTCATCCACATCTTCTTCGTCCCAATCATCGTCGCCGATGTCGTGGACCGACTTCACGCCGCTGCGACGCAGGGCACGCTTGTCATCCAGCGCCTGCAGCTGCGCGCGGGCTTCGTCTTCGATGCGCTGATCGAGATCGGCCAGCTCTTCCTTGTAGGCCGGGTCATTGGCCAGGCGATCAGCACGATCTTCCATGTAACGCATGATGTCGTGGCACAGACGCTCGGTACCGAGCTTGGAGATGGCCGAGATCACGTACACCGGACCGGTCCACTCCAGGCGATCGACGATCTCCTTGACGCGAGCATCGTGCTCCTCATCAAGGATCTGGTCGCACTTGTTCAGGACCAGCCAGCGATCACGCTCCGCCAGGGACGGGCTGAACTTGATCAGCTCGTTGACGATCACCTCAGCGGCATCCGGTGCACTGGCGTCATCCAGCGGTGCCATGTCCACGAGGTGCAGCAGCAGACGCGTACGCGCCAAGTGCTTGAGGAAGCGAATGCCCAGACCAGCACCTTCGGAAGCACCCTCGATCAAACCCGGAATATCGGCAATGACGAAGCTCTTCCAGCGATCGACGCTGACCACACCCAGGTTCGGCACCAGCGTGGTGAACGGGTAGTCGGCAACTTTCGGCTTGGCAGCCGAAACCGAGCGGATAAAGGTACTTTTACCGGCGTTCGGCAAACCCAGCAGACCGACGTCAGCCAGAACTTTCATTTCCAGCTTCAGGTCGCGCTGCTCACCCGGCTTGCCCGGAGTAGTCTGGCGCGGCGCACGGTTGGTACTGGATTTGAAACGGGTATTGCCCAGACCGTGCCAGCCACCCTGCACGACCATCAGTTTCTGACCGGCCTTGGTCAGATCGCCGATGACCTCCTGAGTCGCGGAGTCGATCACCGTGGTGCCGACCGGAACGCGCAGGATCAGGTCTTCACCCTTCTTGCCGGTGCAGTCGGTGCTGCCGCCATTGGAGCCACGCTCGGCATCGAAGTGCCGGGTGTAACGGTAGTCCACCAGGGTATTGAGGTTTTCGTCGGCCATCATGTAGATGGAACCGCCATCACCACCGTCACCACCGTTCGGACCACCGTTTTCGATGAATTTTTCGCGACGGAAACTCATGCAGCCATTGCCGCCGTCACCGGCTTTTACTCGAATCGATACTTCATCAACAAACTTCATAACAAACGCCTCTCGCCATACGGACGAGCCGAAAAACAATCAAGACATAAGACTCTTGCAAAAATGAGCGCAGCGACCCCAAACCACGACACCTACATCGTACGCCGACAGCCCATACAAACAGCTTTGCAAGAGACTCACCCCACAAACGAAAAAGCCCCGTCGCGAGACAGGGCTTTTCCAGCGATCGCGCAATTAAGCTGCGACTACGCTCACGTAACGACGACCGAAGGCGCCTTTTACTTCGAACTTGATCACGCCTTCGACTTTAGCGAAGAGGGTGTGATCCTTACCCATGCCAACGCCGTAGCCAGCGTGGAATTGGGTACCGCGCTGACGCACGATGATGTTGCCTGCTTTGATAGCCTGGCCGCCATACATCTTCACGCCAAGGCGTTTGGCTTCTGAGTCGCGACCGTTACGGGTACTACCACCAGCTTTTTTGTGTGCCATGAGTTCAATTCTCCTAGTGAGGAATTAGGCTGAAATTAAGCCTGAATACCGGTGATTTTGATCTCGGTGTACCACTGGCGGTGGCCCATACGCTTCATGTGGTGCTTACGGCGACGGAACTTGATGATGCGGACTTTATCGTGACGACCTTGGGAGATCACTTCAGCCACAACGGTAGCGCCAGCAACAACTGGAGCGCCGATATTCACGTCGTCACCGTTGGCAACCAACAGAACGCGATCAAAGGTAACGGATTCGCCGGTAGCGATTTCCAGTTTTTCGATCTTCAGGTATTCACCTGGGGCGACTTTGTACTGCTTGCCGCCAGTAACGATTACTGCATAAGACATGGTATTTCTCCGATAATCCTGCTCACCCAGCTCTTTATAAGAAGAGGTATTGGCTGGCATGGCTGCATGGGGCTGGAAGGCCCGCTTGCAATTGCGTAAGGCAGGTGCTGCCCAGGAAGTTCAGGGTGCGCGATTGTACGCAAGGCACGAGCGCCTTGCAAGGGGCCGTCCATCGCGCCTTGACACCTGCTGGCGTGGGTCCTAGCATGCCGCGCAACCCTTCTGGAGCGACTGTCGCTGATGCAACCCCAAGCTTTCTACCGCGCGGTGGCGGACGATTTTAGCGCCGTTGACGGCATCATCAAGAAGCAGCTGACTTCGCGGGTGCCGCTTGTATCGAAAATCGGCGATTACATCACCTCGGCCGGCGGTAAACGCCTGCGCCCCTTGTTAGTGCTGCTGTGTGGCAAGGCCCTGGGCCGTGAAGGCGACGAACTGCGCCTGTTGGCCGCCACCATCGAGTTCCTGCACACCGCCACCCTGCTGCATGACGACGTGGTCGACATGTCCGGTATGCGCCGTGGCCGCTCGACCGCCAACGCCATGTGGGGCAACGCGCCAAGCGTGCTGGTCGGTGACTTCCTGTATTCGCGCTCCTTCGAGATGATGGTCGAACTGGGTTCCATGCCAGTGATGAAGATCCTTTCGCAAGCCACGCGCATCATCGCCGAAGGCGAAGTGCTGCAGCTGTCGAAGGTGCGTGACGCCAGCACCACCGAAGAAACCTACATGGAAGTCATCCGCGGCAAGACCGCGATGCTCTTCGAAGCCTCGACCCACAGTGCCGCCGCTCTGTGCGAAGCCTCGCCGGAACAGGCCGAAGCCCTGCGTACATTCGGGGATCACCTGGGGGTGGCCTTCCAGCTGGTCGACGACCTGCTTGACTATAAAGGCGACGCCGAGACCCTGGGCAAGAACGTCGGTGACGATCTGGCCGAAGGCAAGCCGACCCTGCCGCTGATCTACACCATGCGCGAAGGTACGCCGGAACAGGCCGCCCTGGTGCGCAAGGCGATCCAGAAAGGCGGAATCGAAGACCTGGAAAGCATCCGCGAAGCCGTGGAAGCCTCGGGTTCGCTGGAGTACACCGCGCAACTGGCCCGCGATTATGTGGCCCGCGCGATCAAGTGCCTCGAAGCGCTGCCCGCCAGCGAATACCGCGATGCGCTGGTTGAACTGAGTGAGTTCGCGGTAGCCCGCACGCACTGACACGAAGATCCCTTGTGGGAGCGGGCTTGCTCGCGAATGCGGCGTAACAGTCGACGGAGATGTTGGATGTGAGTCCGTCTTCGCGAGCAAGCCCGCTCCCACAGGTTTTTCGTTGCTGCCCTCTCCCGCCTAAAACCCTATATAATGTGCGCTTTTTAACGATCCTGAATCCAAGGAGCCTTAGTGAGCACGCTGCCACCCTGCCCAAAATGCAATTCCGAATACACCTACGAAGACGGCACCCAGCTGATCTGCCCCGAGTGCGCCCACGAATGGTCCGCCAGCGGTGAAGCCGAAGCGGCGTCCGATGACACAGTGAAAAAGGATTCGGTCGGCAATGTCCTGCAGGACGGCGATACCATCACCGTGATCAAGGACCTCAAGGTCAAGGGTACGTCCCTGGTGGTCAAGGTCGGCACCAAGGTCAAGAACATCCGCCTGTGCGATGGCGATCACGACATCGATTGCAAGATCGACGGCATCGGCCCGATGAAACTCAAGTCCGAGTTCGTCAGAAAAGTCTGATCCTGCTGTTATCCATCCCGCGCCCCGCACGGGATGGAGCCCCCCCCCGCTTCGCCCGGTCAATCCAGGTAATAGCCAGACGCCAGTCCTTTTGACCTGACGCAATCTTTACCCGGAAAAAAGCGCAAACCGCCAATAGGCCCTTGCTATTTGATGAATAAGAATTATTCTCATCAAACCCTCAGTGGAGATGAGAACCATGACTTATTTGATCGATGCCTGGCTAGACCGCCCACACCCTTACCTCAGGATCCTGCATCGGGAAACCGGGGAAGTCTGTGCCGTGCTGGAAGAGGAAGCCTTGAACGAGCTGCAGGACCAGGGTGACCTTGACGTCAACGGCCTGAGCTCAAGCGAGCCGGTGGTGCTCAAGGAACTGGTGCGCAATCTGTTTCTGTTCTGCTATGCCCGGGCGTTGCGCCCGCACAGTGAACTGCACCACAAGATCGAACTATGAGAAACGTCGCAAGACTCTGTAGGAGCGAGCCTGCTCGCGAAAAACTCAAAGACACGCGTTCATTCAGAATGCCCGCGTAATCGTTGACGCCCATCGCGAGCAAGCTCGCTCCTACAGGTAATCGGTGTTACAGAACGTCAAGCAGCTCGACGTCGAACACCAGTACGCTGTGCGGCGGGATGCCGCCAACGCCTTGAGCGCCGTAAGCCAGTTCGCTCGGCACGTACAGGCGCCATTTGCTGCCGGCGTTCATCAGTTGCAGGGCTTCGGTCCAGCCGGCGATCACGCCGCCAACCGGGAATTCTGCAGGCTGGCCGCGCTCGTAGGAGCTGTCGAACACAGTGCCGTCGATCAGGGTGCCGTGGTAGTGAGTACGCACGGTGTCTTCACGGGATGGCTTGGCGCCTTCGCCAGCAGTCAGAACTTCGAACTGCAGGCCGGAAGCCAGAGTGGTGATGCCTTCACGCTTGGCGTTTTCAGCCAGGAAAGCCAGGCCTTCGCCAGCGGCCGCTTCAGCCTTGGCTGCAGCTTCGGCCTGCATGATTTCACGGATGACCTTGAAGCTGGCGGACATTTCTTCCTGACCCACACGGCTTGGCTTGCCGGCGAATGCGTCGGTCAGACCCGCCAGGATCGCGTCCAGGCTGACGCCCGGTGGCGGATTGTCACGCAGTTGGTCGCCCAGCTGACGGCCAATGCCGTAGCTGACGCGGGTTTCGTCGGTGGACAGATTTACTTCGGACATGACACTGCTCCGCTGTGCGGACGGCCTGGAACTTGCCGTGCGTGCACAGCGCGTCCCGGAGCGCCCGGAACCAAAAGGGCCAGCAGACTAGCACAGATGTCATGCCATTGATGAGGGACGTCAGGCGATCGGCACCTTCAGGGTATCCTGCACATCGGCAACCAGCCCGCACATCTCGTCATGCACGACGGTGTGCACAAGGTTGAAGTGCAGCTTGGGAAAGGAGCGCAGCACATCACGGGCATGCTCCACCGAACGCAGGCTCATCATGTGCCCGTGCGCATCGCTCAATGGATACGCCGCGCCGTGCATCCGAGCCTCCAGCAGGTAGATGCCGCCCTCCATGGAGATCAGGTTCAGCTCATCGACCTTCCCGGCGACGGCATAGGCATTCAACTCTTGCAGGTTCATGTACGCACCTCACGCAATGGCGAGCCAACATACTTACAGGGATAGGCTTCGGTGCATCAAAGCACAAGCCACTGGCCGGACCGTTTGTCTGTTATCGCGAGAGGTTGTGGCGAGCGAGCTTGCTCGCGCCGGGCAGCGGAGCAGCCCAAAAAAAGCGGGATCGCTTCGCAATCCAGCGGGAGCAAGCTCCCTCGCCACAAGGGAGCCTGACCGAATCAGTGCTTGGTGACTTTATCCAGGTAACCCATGGCAAATGCCGAAACCACGAAGGTCATGTGGATGATCACATACCACTGCAGATGCTCGGGGTCGACGTTCTTGGCGTCCATGAAGATGCGCAGCAGGTGAATGGACGAGATTGCCACGATCGACGCGGCCACTTTCATCTTCAGCGACGAAGAGTCCATGGTGCCGAGCCAGTTGAGCTTTTCCTTGCTGTCGTCGATGTCCAGTTGCGAGACGAAGTTCTCGTAGCCGGAAATCATCACCATCACCAGCAAACCGCCCACCAGCGCCATGTCGATCAACGACAGCAGCACCAGGATCAAGTCCGATTCGGCCATCGAGAACACGTTCGGGATGACGTGGAAGACTTCCTGGAAGAATTTCAGTGCCAGCGCCAACAGCCCGAGGGACAGGCCGAAATAGATCGGCGCCAGCAGCCAGCGCGAGGCGTACATTGCATTTTCGATAAAGCGTTCCATTGAATCTCACATGTGGACTGTAAATGGCGGCGAGTATATCAGTCGCCCGCCCCTATCCAGAAGCTGCCAGAAAACGTCGAAAAATCCGCCACCTGCACCTGTGTATCAAGGTTTTTCTGCTAGTGTCCAAATCATTGAACGCTCAGTGATATTGGACAGGAAGACTGGAAATGGATGTGCGATTGCCTTTGACGAGTGCCGGAATTTGCCTGGCACTGCTGCTAAGTGGCTGCTCACCCAGCGATGAAAAACGCCAGGTCAGCCTCGAAGAAAAAACCGCGCAGTTCGAAAAGTCGCTGGACGCCATCCAGGATCCGAAGCTCAAGGATGCCGTGTCGGAGCTGGGCGGCTCACTGCTGCTGCTCGAGCGCGCGCAACTCAAGCTCGACAGCAAACCAGTGGAAACCGAATACGGCGAAGACGCCCTTGCCATGCTCAAGCACTACCCGACCCCGCAAGCCCTGGTCGACACCTACATCAACGGGTTGTTCGTGCTGCAAAAGGATTCCAGTTCCGACTACCTGACCGATCTGCAACCGGTGTTTCCCTTCACGTTCAGCGTTCCTGCCGCGTTTTTGTTTCCCCACGGCCTGGAGTGGCAGTCCGTCACCCTGAGCAATAAACGGGTCATTGCCTTCCAGTCGGAATGGTCGGAAACCGACCCCGGCATTCAACTCAGCCCATCGAGCTCCAACCTGACCAACCCCGATGACCTGACAGTGTCTTACCCCTTCATCGAAGGCCTCGACATCGACAAAAAAAACCAGCCGCAGCCCGTGAGCCTGCAGGGTAAGGTCGAAGTCATCGCGCCCCGCCGGCTCTACAGTTTCGACCTGACGAAAAAGGACATCGGCCAGACCCGCACCAATGACAACCTGAGCGTCACCTTGCTCACACTGACGAACAACTACGCAGAAATCGAATACAACGACAGCGCGCCGCTGGCGCCTGAAGTCAGTGAAACACCACTGAACCCGTTGATCGTCCAGGCCAGGGACAGCACCGGGCAATACATCACGCGCGCAGGTTCGATCAACGAAACCGCGGCACAAATTGCCTTCTATCGGCAGCAACTGGCCAAGATGCAGCAACAACAGAGCTGGAGCGAGGCGCTGGAAAAGCAACTGGACGAAGAACAACGCACCTTTGAGAAACGGCAGACCCGACGCTATTCAAAGGTATATTTCAACGGGACGATCGAAACACTCGAAGTCAGCATGCTGGATTTTTCCGCCGTCACGGTCACCCGCAAGGACCTTGACCTGCCGGTCCGGCACTTCGATGCCGAGACCCCGGACAAGGGCATTCAGCCCTTGAACCTGCCTGTGGTGGTCTATGACGACCAGGCCGCAACCTGGCTAAAAGGGGCAACGCTGAGCGAGGATCAACTGAAAAAGAACGTCAGCATCAGCCAGTCGGTCGACGACCCCAGCGCTGCTCGAATCGAATTCACCCATCTGCGCAGCTTCAACGATGAACTGCTGGGCACCTCGCTCAACCCCGGTGAAAGCCCGGTGAGCTTCTTTACCGAAGACACTCTTGGCAAACGCGACGAACCGATCGAGCTGCCACCGGAGGCCTACCAGATCGATCCACTGCGCGGCACCATCACCTACGATCTGAATCTGTTTCCGGAAACGCCGGCCTACGCAGTGGGCTCGATGCCGTTGTTCCTGGCCACGATCGAGCAAAAAAGCCTCGATACCCGTCAACTGCCCAAAGGCCTTGAGCTCAAGGACAATGCTCTGATAGTGAATCTGAAGGTGTTTCCCGCTCAGGACTGGCGCTTTTTCGCCAAGGACGACAGTGGCAATTACTTGAAGGAAATTCTATCGGTCAGCCGTGGCGCGAACGCACAAGGCCGGGCGCAATTTGCCGTGCATTACTTCTACGGGCAGCCTACGCGCCTGGAAACCTATCAGCGCACTGACCTCGCCACCGTGCAATATGGTTTCGAGGTCAAACTCGACAAGGCTGACATGACACGCCTTGATCAATAGTGCGACTCAGTGCTCGGGGTGAAACTCGAAGCCGCCCAGGTTACGGCAGCGACCACCGTTGATTTCCCGCAATTGGGCTTGCAGGTGCAGGCACCAGATTTGCGGATCGTCGGCCAACTCGTAGCCATGCAAGGTCAGGCTTTCAACGATGGTGTCGAGGATTGATTCAGCGGCGATTGGACCATGAAACGGGCCTTGGGCCTTGATGGCCGAAGGTTGTTCACCGGCCATTCCGGCGGCGAACAACAGAGTCCACATGCCCGTGTCTCCTGCCAACGGACGGATGGCACACTCGATACGGGTCACAAGGCCCAGGCATTGACGGGTGAGGCAGAGGTTGCGCGACATGGCGGCGACCCTCGGTAGATCCGGTATTCAGCCCCCATGTGAAGGCTGTTTCGATCCTGTGATTACTGTCGATATCCCTGAGCAGAGAATAGAAGAAAAGTCTGGCTTGCAGGCCGAGACAAAACCGAAAGGCGCCGAATGGTCATAGTGTGAATATTGACGTCATTTCGACGACGCTCTCCGATGTTCACACAAACAAATGTGGGAGCGGGCTTGCTCGCGAAGGCGGCGTATCAGCCAACATAAATGTTGAATGAAAAGACGCTTTCGCGAGCAAGCCCGCTCCCACATGGGTCATTGCATCAAGCAGGCTTGGTTTCCGCCAATGCCTCCTGCGCCAACTCTTTCTCGGCTTCCTTCAGATCATCCTCGCTGATCATTTCCGCGATAACCCGTAAGCGTTCCACGACCCGCGCGTTCACGCTGCCTTCCGGGAACTCGCCATTTTCGTCCGGTTCGCCGGCCGGCTCGCCAACCAGCAAACTCAAGGCTTCGTCGGCCTGACGGACCGCGTAGACATGGAACTGCCCCGCACGCACCGCCGCCAGCACCTTCTCGTCGAGCATCAGCGTGGCGACGTTGGCGTGAGGAATGATTGCCCCCTGCTCGCCAGTCAACCCGCGGGCTTCGCACAGACGGAAGAAGCCCTCGATCTTCTCGTTGACCCCGCCCACCGCCTGCACTTCGCCGAACTGGTTGATCGAACCGGTGATGGCAAAGCACTGTTTGAGCGGAGTTTTCGACAAGGCCGAGATCAGGGTGCAGGCCTCGCCCAGGGACGCGCTGTCGCCATCGACATAACCGTAGGATTGCTCCAGGGCGATGCTTGCGGAAATCGCCAGCGGGAATTCCTGGGCGTAGCGGCTGCCCAGATACCCCGTGAGGATCATCACGCCCTTGGAGTGGATCGGCTGGCCGAGGTTGACCTCGCGCTCGATGTCGACAATACCGCTGCCACCCGGGTACACCGTGGCGGAAATCCGCGCCGGTACACCGAAAGCCGAGTCGCCGACCTCCAGCACGGTCAAGCCGTTGCACTTGCCGACCGCTGCGCCATCGGTGTCGATCAGGATGATCCCGGCCAGCATGTCGTCGAGAATCCGCGCCGAAACCCGCCCGGTTCGCGTGGCCTTGGCCTTGAGTGCCCGTTCGATGTGGCCGGCGTCGGTCATTTCATCACCGGCCAGGTGGCGGATGAAATCGGCCTCGCTGACCAGCTGGAACAAGTCACCGATACGCGCCGACAAGCGCCCCTGGTGCTCGGCCAGGCGGGCGCTGTAAGTCGCCAGACGCGCCACCGCATCGGCGGTCAGCGGTGCCATGCCTTCTTCGGATGTACGGGTTTTGAGCAACTGGGCGAACTGCTCCAGGCTCTCGTCAACCATCGGGATGTCCTCGTCGAAATCCACCAGGACGCGGAACATCTCCTGGAAATCCGGATCGAGGTCTTGCAGCGTGTAATACAGCTGACGGGCACCGATGATGACGACTTTGACCTGCAGCGGAATGTGTTGCGGTGTCAGGGTCACAGTGGCCAGACGGCCCAGCTCGCCCAGCGGTGATTCCATTTTCAGCTTGCGCGATTGCAGGGCGCGTTTCAGCGCGTCCCACACGAATGGCTCGCTGAGCATTTTGTCCGCTTCAAGGATCAGGAAACCACCGTTGGCCCGGTGCAAGGCCCCCGGCCGCAGTTGGCGGTAGGTGGTGTACAGCGCGCCCTGGTCGGTGCTGTATTCGATGCGACCGAAGAGGTTTTCGTAGGTCGGGTGCGGCTCGAACACCACCGGCGCACCGCCGCTGGCCGAGTGACCGACCACCAGGCTCGGTGCGTATTGTTCTTCCAGCAACTTGCGGGCGACAGCGTCGGTCTTGCTGTCGTCCACCAGTTGCTCGACCACGGTCTTGAGCAAATACACCTGCATGGCTTGCAAATAACCGCAAACCGCCGCGTTCTCGGCATACTTCTCCGACAGTGGCGACAACAAGGGCTGCAAGGCCAGGGTGATGGTCTCTTCGTTCAGATGACGCAACTGGTTGCTCGACTCACGCTTCCATTGCGGCAGGCTGGCGAGCTCTTCGTTCAAGCGCTCTTCCAGTGCCGAAATATCTTCGTGAAAGCGGTCGCGCTCGGCTTCCGGCAACTGGGCGAATTCAGCTTCGTCCAAGGCCTTGCCGTCACCCATCGGAGTGAAGGCGATATTGCTGGCGTCGCGGTAGAGCGCGACGTCCTTTTCCAGCGCCAGACGCTCGATGACGTCCAGGGCCTTGTCGTAGCGCTGGTTGAAGGCGCGGTCGATGCCACTTTTCTTCTGTTGGTAGGACGGATGCTCGAAGACAGCTGGAAACGTCGCCAGCAGGTTGTCGATCAAGCCGTTGATGTCACCGATGAAGGCACCGGCGGTGCCCGACGGCAGTTCCAGTGCGCGCGGCTCGCGCGGCTCATCGAAATTGTTGACGTAGACCCAGTCCGCCGGAGTCTGCAGGCGCTTGCCTTCGGCCTTGAGGTAGCGTTTGACGAACGAGAACCGGCCAGTCCCCGGCTCGCCCATGACAAATACGTTGTAACCAGGGCGTGGCATGGCCACACCAAACTGCAAGGCTTCGACCGCACGTTCCTGGCCAAGCACACCGCGAAAGGGCTCCAGATCATTGGTGGTAGAGAAGCTGAACTGTTCAGCGGAAAACGGACGGGTCAGCGCTTCGGGCGCTAGACGCAAGCTGGCAGCAACAGGATCAGGCATCGGGCTTCCTTAACAATCAGGCGGGGCAGATGGCAGCATTCTGGCGCTGCCCATACCCGACTGGCAAGGAGCGCGGCAGGCCAAAGCATAGACAAGCCGAAACCCCGACGTAGAGCCGCGCCAAATCACTGTTTGCGACGATTGTTTTTGCAAAAAATCACGGAACCCCGCGATCGTGCCTAAACTCCAAACTGCGCGGCTGGACTAATGACCGGCCCACTGGCACCAGACGGGCCAGAACCCCTTGTCAAACTGGTATGCACATAAAGAGAACAAAGCTATGAAACGGATTCTTCTTGGTACTCTCTTCACCGCTGTATCCATGAACGCCATGGCTCAGGCGCCAGGCGGCCCGGATTGCGGTTGGGGCAACATGCTGTTCGAAGGCCAGCGTGGTACTCCGGCTCACTTCCTGGCATCCACCACCAACGGCACTTCCGGCAACGCAACCTTCGGCATGACATCTGGCACCAACGGTTGCGCAACCAATGCGTCGCTGACCTACGGCGGCAAATCCTGGTTTGCCATGAACGGCATGATGAACGAACTGTCCGAAGACATGGCCAAGGGTCAGGGCGAAGCGCTGACCACCTATGCCGTGGTACTGGGCGTAGCGCCGGAAGACCGTGCGCACTTCGCCGCTGTCACTCATGAGCACTTCCAGCAGATCTTCAGCAAGGCTGACGTGACTGCCGAAGATGTGCATACCAACACCCTGGCCGTGCTCAAAGCCGACCCTCGTCTGGCCAAGTACGCAACTCAAGCTTAAGCTCGACCCGCCCCGCTTCTTTCGGGAAGCGGGTTTTGTTTTTTGGACCTGCCCCTCTTTGGGAGCGTCGGTAAGTCAACACGCAAAACCTGTGGGAGCGGGCTTGCTCGCGAATGCGGTGTATCAATTGACGATGATGTTGACTGACCCACCGCTTTCGCGAGCAAGCCCGCTCCCACATGGAATGGGTTTGACTGACTGGCACTATCCTGGTCGGGGCTCAGTTTCTATCGATTAAGTTGCCATCTATGTTCAAACGCCTTGCCTGGCTGGCGCTGTGTGTCTGCGCCCCGCTGTCCGCCGCGCCCCACATCGATCCACAACGTTTGCAGCAACTGGCCAACGACCCTTTCTGGATATCCCTGGGCCATTACGAAACCGCCAAGCTCGGCGGCTGGCGCAGCTATGTCAGCGACCGGAAGTTCTTCCTCGCCACCGATGGCAATGAACATCCGGACCATGAACTGGCGGCGACTGTACAAGCCTTGTACGCCCCGGCCAGTGCCGGTGAACAACACGCGCAATGCGTCTACCCGGCCCGCGCCCGCTGGCTCAAGGAACAACTCGACCTGACCGGTCTGCCAACGCCGGACTGCGCGGCGTTCAAACAATGGTTCAAGGATGTCTCGCCCGACAGCGCGGTGATGATCTTCCCGGCGGCCTACCTGAACAGCCCTTCCTCGATGTTCGGCCATACCCTGCTGCGCATCGACCAGGCCGAAGTGAAG
The DNA here is from genome assembly GCF_058783925.1 of Pseudomonas sp. FW305-70. Lineage (NCBI taxonomy): Bacteria > Pseudomonadati > Pseudomonadota > Gammaproteobacteria > Pseudomonadales > Pseudomonadaceae > Pseudomonas > Pseudomonas sp. FW305-70. The sequence continues at coordinate 230,862 of NZ_JBYSYZ010000003.1, read as the reverse complement.
AGCGACAAGACGTCGCTGCTCAGTTACGCGATCAACTTCGGCGCCTACATCGAGGGCTCGGACAACAGCATCATCTATGCCTGGAAAGGCCTGATGGGCGGTTATCCCGGCCTGTTCGCGATGGTGCCCTATCAGGAAAAGCTCTCGGAATACCGCAGCCTGGAAAACCGCGACCTATGGGAGTACCGCCTTAACCTGACCCCACAGGAAACCGCGCGCATGGTCGAGCACGTCTGGGAGCTGAAGCAGATCAAATTCGACTATTTCTTCTTCGACGAAAACTGCTCATACCGCTTGCTGGAACTGCTGCAAGTGGCTCGCCCGAGCCTGCACCTGACGGACCAATTCCCGCTCACGGCCATCCCCACCGACACCGTCAAGGCCGTGAAAGCGGCCGGGCTGGTGGAATCGATCCAGTATCGCCCGTCCCGGGAGCGCGAGTTGCTCAGTCGCGCCGAGCCGTTGAACCCGCAAGAGCAGCAATGGGTGCTGAAAGTCAGCGCCGACCAGAAACAACTGCAAGACCCGGCGTTCAAGGCACAACCCCGCGACCGCCAGGCGCTGATCATCGATGCCGCCTATCGCCTGGAGCGCTATCGCGCTAACGGCCAGGAACGCGATCCGGCGCGCGCCCAGCGCAGCTTCGAACTGCTGCGGGCGATCAACCAGAACCCGGCGCCGGAGCTGAATATCCCGCAACCCGGCCTGCCTGAAGACGGTCACGAGTCGCGCACCTGGCAGCTCGGTCTCGGCACCCGTGGAGACAAAGCCTTTGGCGAGTACGGCTTGCGCATGGCCTATCACGACCTCAATGACAACAGCGAAAGCTTTCCCCTTGGCGCGCAGATCGAAATCCTGCAATTGAAACTTCGCCAGTACGAAGGCAACGACTGGCAGGTGCAGCAACTGGACCTGGCAACCATTCGCTCCATGACCCCGCGTAACGAATTGCTGCAACCGCTGTCATGGCAAGTCACGGGCGGCCTGGAACGGGTGCCGGGCCGGCACGATGACCAAACCCTGGTCAGCCATGTCAACGGCGGTGGTGGTGGAACCTGGCAACTGAGCGAGGACATGCTCGGATTTGTCCTGGGCACTGTGCGTATCGAGCACAACAACGACTTCGCCGAATTCATCGCGCCGGCCGCCGGTTTCAACAGTGGGGTGCTGTGGAAGAACCCGCTGGGCAATTTGAGCCTCGAAGCCAAGGGCGACTTTTTCACCAATGGTGAAGTGCGCCGCAGCCTGAGCCTGAAGCAGCAATGGGAAATCTCCCGCAATCTCGGACTGCGCTTGAGCGCCCAGCGGGAGTTCAGCCATTTGGCGTCGGCCGAGAACGAAGTGATGCTTGAGCTGAAGTGGTATCACTACTGACCCGAACGCAACGAAAATCCCTGTGGGAGCGGGCTTGCTCGCGAAAGCGGTGTGTCAGTCAGCATTAATTTTGAATGACAGATCGCATTCGCGAGCAAGCCCGCTCCCACAAGGGTTATGTGGCGTTCGACAAAGTGCATGCACACCTTTCACATCCCCCCGGCGAATCCACCTCTAGACTTTCTCTATGGGCCTCGTATCGGCTTGAGAGCGTGAGACGTGGCGGTATGCGGGATGGCTGGGTGTGTTGTTGCTGATCGCCGGGTGCCAGTCAACCCACGAGGACCTGCTCGCCGCCCTGGCCTTTCACTCGCCGTAAGTCGCTTTCAGACATCCAGTGAAACCAAATGCCTGCGACCATGGCCCAAATTCTATATCGGGAGAATTTCATGAGCCGTGCCTTCGTCAATGAAGATAACGCCGCCGCGCAAGCCGATCAGCCCGTCGAACGCCAGGTCAGCGCGCAGCCCAATTACGTCACGCCGCAAGGCCTTAGCCTGTTGCAGGGTAAAGTCGCCGAACTGCAAAGCCTGCACGCCGAACAATCGGCAAAAGGCGAGCAAGCCGACAAGCAGCGCCTGGCCGATCTCGAACGTGACCTGCGTTACTTCAAGCAGCGCCTGGGCAGCGCTCAGGTGGTACCCGCCGCGACGTCGACCGAGAAAGTGCAGATCGGCAGTTGGGTGACTTACGCCGATGAACACGCCACCGAACGCCGTGTACAACTGGTGGGCGAAGATCAGGCCGATGCCGCCCACGGCCTGATCAATTGGGGTTCGCCACTGGGCCGGGCACTGCTCGGTGCACGACTCAATGACGAAGTGCTGTGGCAGCGCCCCGCCGGGGATCAATTGATTGAAGTGATTCGTATCGAGCCAACGTAGGCTTCGTGCAAAAACTTGCCGAGCGGCGATCAGGCAAGGCGCATGGCATTCTGCGACATCTCCAGCTCGCTCACCACCACACCACCGGCGTTGGATGCCTTGCCCGGTGCAAACAGAATGTCCGCCTCGTTGAACAGGTCGACCACTTCAAGGGTGGTCGGCATGTTCGCCCCTTCAGTCACACAGATGCAGCCATTGCGCAGCAAGATGCGAGCGGACCGAAAAATCAACACCCGCACCACAATAGGGACCGTCTCTGATGACCCAGCCCCTCACCTTCCGCGAGGGGCCTGATCAACGTTATCGAGAGCATTCCCGCTGCGCAAGCGCAAGCAACACGCATAGCACCAGCACTTGAGCAGCAACGCCGAGCGTTTCAAGATCCAGGTAAGTGGGTGCCAGCCGGATATTGCTGTCACGGGGGTCCAGTTCATTCGGATGGGTAGCACCTGCCTGAGTCAGGGCGACACCCGCTTGTAGCGCAAGCTCCACGACCCTGCGCGCGCACCCTTCAGGTAAATCCAGGCTGACGAAATACCCGCCTTTGGGCTTTGTCCAGTGCACGCGGCTGACCCCGTCAAATCCGTGTGACAATTCGCTCTCAAGTCGCTCGAACCTGGGCGCCAGCAACTCACGGTGTTTCTTCATGTGATCCGTAACGCCTTTGCAGTCGCGGAAGAACAGCAGGTGGCGCAGTTGATTGACTTTGTCGGGACCGATGGTGCGGTACTTTCGATGGCCCAACCACCAAGCGAGATTCGCCGCAGATGACCCTATAAAAGCCAAACCGGCTCCCGGCAAAACAATCTTCGACGTCGAAGCGAAAACAAATACGCGGTCACCATTTCCCGCCTCTTCACATAACCGAGCAATGGGCTGGTTCGGCACCTCATCATCAGTCAGATGATGTACTGCATAGGCATTGTCCCAAAACAGTACGAAATCCTCTGCGGCCGTTGGCATCCTGGCGAGTCTCGCCACCGTTTCACCACAGTAAACCGTGCCTGATGGGTTGCTGTACTTCGGTACGCACCACATACCTTTTATCGTCGGGTCCGAGGCCACCAAGCGCTCGATCATGTCCATGTCCGGACCGGTTTCGAGCATGGGCACCGGCACCATTTCAATGTTGTATGCGTCACACATCGCAAAATGCCGATCGTAGCCCGGCACCGGGCAAAGAAACTTTATCGACGAATCTTTACCCCATGGACCCGGACTGGCCCGGAGGCCATGACTGAATACGTAACCCAGCGTCTCATGCATCAAGGCGAGGCTGGAGTTTTCCCCCACGGCGATCTGATCGGCCGGCAATCCCAGCAATATTTCCGCAACGAGCTCCCGTATCTCCGGCATTCCCTGTAAGCCGCCATAATTTCGCCAATCACCAGCAGCGGCAGATGCGAAGCGTGATTGCCCGGGTAGCGACAGAAATGAATCAGCCAGATTCAATTGCTCGGGCGAAGGCAATCCTCGACTCATATTGATATCAAGCGGGTTATCCGTGACTCGGGAATAGCAGATCTCAAGTTGTTGGCGAGTCAGCTCGCCAGGCCGATTATCGAAGCCTGCGAATACATTCATCTGCATTTCTCTTTAGCTATCTGAAGAAGGAAACATCGTCAAAGCAAATACAACGCACCGGCATATATCGAAGCACAACACATCAACGACTTGATGACGCTGCGCGTAAACGCTGCAATAAAGAATGACAACAGGATCATGATAAGTTTTATAAGCTGCCCCCCTTCGAAATGCCCCAGCCAATCCTGAAACAACGCGTCGCCGAATGCGATGGTGTAAATGATCCCGCCCATCACTGCACAGGCGGAATAATTCAAAAACACATAAACATTTCCATCCCCATTGATTTTATATTTCCGGAATATCAAGACTGGCAAAAAACGCAGGACATATGAAACGCTTGCAGCAACCAAAATCAACATCCAGTTACTCATGAAGTCTTACCACTCAGGCGATCAGCAGAAAGAAACACAGCACCCAGTACCAAGGGAACAATAAAAACGTGGTATGCACCTAACCAGGATCCAACGATTGGCGTAGCAACAAACCCGATAGCGGTAGCCACGACAGGTCGCCACTTCGGCCAAGACATTCCAACCAATGCAGTAAAGTGGATAGGCAATATCATCGCGATTACCGCATAGGCCATGACACCCAAATCAGCGCGTATGAGATAGCCCATGACGGTTGCCAAAGCAGCCACAAACAAACTGGTAATACCGCACCCCAAGTAGTAGCGATAACTATCCAGAGCGCTGCCTTTGGTTGAGTTGGCAAGGGTGAAGGTCGATACTGAGAGCAACTGCACCGACCACATCATCTTCGTTAACGATATTGACTTGAACTGCTCACAAAGAACCGAAGACATAATCATGAACCGGAAATTCACCAGAAGCGTGATCATGATTAACGCTCCAATGGTGATCCCCCCATCAGACTGCCCAATGAACACCTGAAGCGGGGCAGCGTGTACGGCAAGTGTCATGACTATCGACTGCATCAGAGAAAAACCTGCAGATGCCAATAAAACGCCGATAGAGAAAAACATGAACAAAAAAGCCAGGCAAACAGGGATCGAATCAATACAACCCTTTATAAAATCATCACTACCAAGGCAAAACTTTTCTCGAGAAGCGCTCACGGAGGCCACCTTCTATTCAACGGAGAGTCAGCACAGCAAACTTTATCAGGTCGCTTCAGCCAAGCGACCTGAAAGACGATGTTGTATCAAGCAACTTTATCGGAGAGTCTGCTGCCTACTGCATTGAGGTAGGCAAGACTATCGGACAACGTGCTGCCACGCGTCTCGAAGCCTACCAGGCCGTGCCACTCATGCTTCAATATCGCTTTGATCAACCCGGGATAATCCAGGGTTCCCCTTCCCAATGGAAAGTGGGAATCACGCTCCCCTTTATTGTCACTGAAGGACATCCCAACGACATGCTGATGCAGCCGTTCGAAGACTTTAACCGGGTCACCGTCATTAACATGGGCATGAGACACGTCCAAAAAAAACTTTAGCCCCGGAACATTTTCCAGCACCTCAGCATATTCGTCCTCGGCAACACAGATATAGTAGAACGGATGGAACTTCGTATAGTTGCTAAGATTTTCCAACCATATTTCTACATTCCGCTCACGTGCGTACTCAACAAGCTCACCCAGGTTATCAATCAAGGTATTCAGTCCCAGACGGCGAGCCTCGATAACCAGGCGTGGCTCTACGATTCCACCCCCATGAACGATGACGGGTGCGCCTCCCAGTGCAGAACTTAAATCAACCTCTCGTTTTATATAGTCAAGTGCTGCCCCCCCTAATTCTCGAACATCACTTCCAAGCGGGGCCTTGAAGTTCCCATGATAAACAGGCTTTACGCCCATATTCGAGATGGACTCACGCAAGGCCGCAATCCTGTTTTCCGTCCAGTCGGAAGGGCGCTCCCCCGGCAAACTGCCATCGATATACCAGTGGCTGTAGCCTTGTTTTGCAGCCTCGAGTATGCCGTGCTCGGCTGTTAAATAGTTTTGCTGGGCGGTACCCGTTATGTATTCTGGGCACTTTTCAACACGAGCATTATCTTCAGCTATTATCATTCTTGACGATCCATTCAGTTTGATTTCCGGTAGTGCTACAAAGCGACATCGACAGTGACGGCATCAATTAAAAACTACAAACAACACAACACTATCAAAGAGATTCCTTTCACACTACGAGCACACTGCCACACCATATCGCAATAAACCGAACCTGAAACCGCCCAATTATTACACAATATAAATAGCACAACCGCATTAACAGCTAAAGCACGACACAGCAATACAACAATTTGAATATACCAACACCGCCAATACAACATACAAACCCGACGACCACAAAACACACAGAAGCACTCTCAACACACAATACACTTAAGCCATGAGGCACATCACAACACGAGGTTTTTTGTTACGAATAATGCTAGACCCCCTAAACAAACTCTAATAATTTAATTACACCCATTACAAACACATAAACAAAATCGACACTTCACGTAATAAACGGCCAAAAAAAATCCGATGCCTTGCAAGGCATCGGATTTTTTTGGCGCAAACAGCAGTCAGGCTTTACCTCTTGACTGCCTGCCCTTGGGAGCTTCGCTGTTCAAAACACTGCCTCGACATCAGGCCAGTTTCTTGTGCCGTACACGATGCGGCTGGGCAGCCGCTTCGCCGAGACGCTTTTTACGGTCGGCTTCGTACTCGGTGTAGTTGCCTTCGAAGAACACCGCTTGCGAGTCGTCTTCGTACGCCAGGATGTGCGTCGCGACGCGGTCAAGGAACCACCGGTCGTGGGAGATCACAATGGCGGCGCCCGGGAAGTCCAGCAGGGCTTCTTCCAGGGAACGCAGGGTTTCAACGTCGAGGTCGTTGGACGGTTCGTCGAGCAGCAGGACGTTGCCGCCCTCTTTCAGGGTCAGGGCCAGGTGCAAGCGACCACGCTCACCACCGGACAGGTCCTTGACGAACTTCTGCTGATCGCCGCCCTTGAAGTTGAAGCGACCGACATAGGTGCGCGACGGGATTTCGTAGTTGCCGATGCGGATCTGGTCGGAACCGTCGGAAATCTGCTGGAACACCGTCTTGCTGCCGTCCAGGTCTTCGCGGCTCTGATCCACGCAAGCCAGTTGCACGGTTTCGCCGACTTCGATGCTGCCCGAATCCGGCGTTTCCTTGCCCATCAGCATGCGGAACAGGGTCGACTTACCGGCACCGTTACCGCCGATCACGCCGACGATGGCGCCTTTAGGCATGGAGAACGACAGGTTGTCGATCAGCACGCGATCGCCATAGCCCTTGGTGACATTCTTGAATTCGATGACCTTGTCACCCAGGCGTGGACCGGCCGGGATGTAGATCTCGTTGGTTTCGCTGCGCTTCTGGAATTCCTGCGATTGCATTTCTTCGAAGCGTTGCAGACGAGCCTTGGATTTCGACTGGCGGGCCTTGGCGCCTTTGCGCACCCACTCCAGTTCTTCCTTCATGGCCTTTTCATGAGCCGACTGCTGCTTGGATTCGGCAGCCAGACGATCGGACTTGGCTTCCAGCCAACCCGAATAGTTGCCCTCATACGGAATGCCTGCGCCGCGGTCGAGTTCCAGAATCCAGCCGGCGACGTTGTCCAGGAAGTAACGGTCGTGCGTGATCGCAACCACAGTACCCGGGAAGTCGTGCAGGAAATGCTCGAGCCATGCAACGGAGTCGGCGTCCAGGTGGTTGGTCGGTTCGTCGAGCAGCAGCATGTCCGGGGCGGACAGCAGCAGGCGGCACAGGGCCACACGACGCTTTTCACCACCGGACAGGTGTTCGACCTTGGCATCCCAGGCCGGCAGGCGCAACGCATCGGCGGCGACTTCCAGCTGGCGCTCCAGGTTGTGGCCGTCGCTGGCTTGCAGGATGGCTTCGAGCTTGGCCTGTTCGGCGGCCAGCTTGTCAAAGTCGGCATCCGGATCGGCGTAGGCCGCGTAGACCTCGTCCAGACGCGCCTGGGCGTCCTTGATCACGCTGACCGCTTCCTCGACCACTTCACGCACGGTCTTGGTCGGATCCAGCTGTGGTTCCTGCGGCAGGTAGCCGATGTTCAGCTCCGGCATCGGACGGGCTTCGCCCTCGAATTCGGTGTCGACGCCAGCCATGATTTTCAGCAGCGTGGACTTACCCGAACCGTTGAGGCCGAGTACACCGATCTTGGCGCCGGGGAAGAACGACAGAGAAATGTTTTTCAGGATTTCCCGCTTCGGCGGAACAACTTTGCCCAGCCGATGCATGGTGAATACGTATTGAGCCATGGAGAACCTAGGGTCAGTGACTGATGAATGATTGGAGCGCAGGCAATGCCCGGCCAGACCGTGCGCGTCGCTCGCTTGAGGCTATCAATACGTGCGCGCTGAAAAAGTCTGAGTCTAGGAGCTGGAACGCTCCCGCGTAACCGGCAAAGCTACCTTAATGACCGATGGCAGTCCAGCCGACGGGCTGGGGCTGGCACTTCGCCACAACTCAAGGCATGCTAGCCGCCCTTCGGGCGTCCGGCTTATAGTGCACGTCGCGCCAGTCCAGCCAAACCGCAGGATTACAGCTTGTCCAATGTCCCTCCGCCCCTGACTTCCAGTGCGCCGACCACAGCGCCCGGCTCCCCCCTGCGCGGGACCTTGAAGGGCACCTTGGCGACACTTGCATTGTTGTTGCTGGCATTGCTGTTCTGGCAGTTACTCGATCAGTTGCGCGAAACCCAGAAAAACCAGCGCCAGTACACCATCGACTACACCGCCGACCTGGCCGCGCAGGTCAGCCTGAACATGGCACTCAACGCCCAGATTGCCCTCAACCTGTTGCCCATCGTCGAGCAACCGCAGGATGCCGATGAGCTGCAGGCCCTGCTGCGCAAGCTGCAACAGTCGCTGCCGGAACTGCGCAGCCTGGCCTTGCTCAGCCCCTCGGGAAAAGTCATCAGTGACAGCGCTCCCGACAGCGAAGACAGCGACTACCTGGGTGAACTGGTACGCCGCAGCCATGCCCAGGCGCACTACTTCAGCAACGCCACCGATGGTTCCGTGGTGCATTTATTGTTGCATCAGGCCAGCGGCAGTTCCCGGGGCTACTGGGCCTTGCGCCTGACACCGACCTTCTTTTCGTCCTTGACCAAGCAAAGCGAGACCGGCAGCCGTCCGTTGTGGCTGGTGGAAAACCGCATCAATCATCAGATCATCAGCCGTGACAAAGGGCTGCCCTCGGTCAATCCGGGCACACTGACCGAGGACGATGTCGCCAACAGTGTGCTGACGGTTCCGCTGAGCAGCAGCGATTGGCAATTGCGCGGCTTGTTTGACCGTCAGCGCGTACTGGAAGAACTGCTACCGGCGTTCATCGGCAAATGCCTGCTGGGCCTGGCGTTTTCCATGCTGCCGTTCATCGCTTTGCTGAACATGCGCCGGCGTCAACGCCAATTGAATGAAGGCCGCCGACGCTATCAGGACATTTTCGAAGGCACCGGTGTGGCCTTGTGTGTCCTCGACATGTCCGGGCTGAAGAGCTTTTTCGACAAGGCACAACTGCAGGACAGCGAACAACTGCAAGCGTGGCTGGCGATCCCGGAAAAACGCCGACAACTGCTGCAGGAACTGCGGATCACCGAGGTCAACCAGGTCGCACTGCAGTTGCTCAATGTCGATAACGCCAATAAAGCCTGGAAGCTGCTGATCGACGGCCATCCCCTGGACGGCACCGCCATCGGCAACCAGGTGCTCGACGCGGTGCTCAATCAGCAGCAACAGCTTGAGCTGGAAATCAAATTGCAGGATGCCGGCGGTCGCGACCAGCACCTGTGGCTGGTACTGCGCCTGCCGCAAACCCAGGACGACTATAAATCGGTAATTTTGAGCATCACCGACATCACCAGCCGCAAGCTCATCGAACTGTCGTTGCAGGAACGCGAAGGGTTTTGGTCGGACGTGGTGCGTACCGTACCGGATCATCTGTATGTGCAGGATGTAATCAGCCAGCGCATGATCTACAGCAACCACCATCTGGGCCAGACACTGGGTTACAACCGCACCGAACTGCACCAGATGGGCGAATACTTCTGGGAAATCCTCCTGCACCCCGAAGACGCCGACTATTACCACCGCTCCCGCCAGATCCAGCGCCAGGCCGGTTATCGCCAGTTGATGCAGTGTCAGTTGCGCTTCCGCCATCGGGACGGCCAGTGGCGACGCTTCGAGATTCGCGAGCAGGCACTGGCGCGGGACAACGAGGACCAGGTCACGCGGATCATCGGCGTGGCCAAGGACATCACCGACCAGATCGAAGCCAGCGAATCCCTGCGCGACAGCGAGCAGCGCTACCGCATGCTCGCCGAAAGCATCAGCGACGTGATTTTCTCCACTGACAACCGCCTCAACCTCAATTACGTCAGCCCTTCGGTGCAAGCCGTGCTGGGCTATGACGCCGAGTGGATCTTCCAGAACGGCTGGCAATCGACCATCGCCAACCCGCAACAACTGACCGGCATCTACCACCTGATGGACCGGGTCAGCAAGGCGCTGGATCAGCCGGACCAACTGGCGGTGTTACGCAGCCAGGTACAAACCCAACTGTTCCTGTTCGATTGCCTGCGGGCCGACGGGCGCAAGATCCCGATCGAACTGCGCCTGGTATTGGTCTGGGACGAGCACGGGACGTTCGAAGGCGTGCTCGGCGTCGGCCGCGACATCAGCCAGCAACGCCGGGCCGAAAAAGACTTGCGCATGGCCGCCACGGTATTCGAGCACTCGACCTCGGCGATCCTGATCACCGACCCGGCCGGCTACATCGTCCAGGCCAACGAAGCCTTCAGCCGTGTCAGCGGCTATGCCGTGGAACAGGTGCTCGACCAGTTGCCGAACATGCTGACCGTCGACGAGCAGCAGGAAGCGCATCTGCGTTATGTGCTCAAGCAATTGGGCCAGCACAGTACCTGGGAAGGCGAAGTCTGGCTCAAGCGCCGCAACGGCGAGCATTACCCGGCCTGGGTCGGGATTACCGCCGTGCTCGACGACGAAGGCGACCTGGCCAGTTATGTGTGTTTCTTCAGCGACATCAGCGAGCGCAAGGCCAGCGAGCAGCGGATTCATCGTCTCGCTTACTACGACGCCCTGACCCACCTGCCCAACCGCACGCTGTTCCAGGATCGCCTGTACACGGCACTGCAATCGGCCGAACGGCAGAAGTCGTGGGTGGTGCTGATGTTCCTCGATCTCGATCGCTTCAAACCGATCAACGACTCCCTCGGCCACGCCGCCGGCGACCGCATGCTCAAGGAGATGGCCACGCGCCTGCTCGGTTGCGTCGACGATGACGACACGGTGGCGCGCATGGGCGGTGACGAATTCACCTTGCTCCTGCAACCGCGAGCCAACCGTGAAATCGCCTTGAATCGGGCCATCCACGTGGCCGAACAGATACTCGCCAGCCTGGTGAAACCCTTTGTGCTCGAGGGCCGCGAGTTCTTCGTCACGGCCAGTATCGGCATCGCCCTGAGTCCGCAGGACGGTAACGAACTCAGCCAGTTGATGAAGAACGCCGACACGGCGATGTACCACGCCAAGGAGCGTGGCAAGAACAACTTCCAGTTCTATCAGGCGGACATGAACGCCAGCGCCCTGGAGCGACTGGAACTGGAAAGCGATTTGCGCCATGCCCTGGAACAGAACGAATTCGTGCTGTATTACCAGCCGCAGTTCAGCGGCGACGGCAAGCGCCTGACCGGTGCCGAGGCGCTGTTGCGCTGGCGTCATCCCCGCCGCGGGCTGGTGCCGCCGGGGGATTTCATACCGGTGCTCGAAGAGCTCGGGCTGGTGGTGGATGTCGGCGACTGGGTGATCAGCGAAGCCTGCCGTCAACTCAAGGCCTGGCATCAGGCCAGGGTACGGGTGCCGAAGGTGTCGGTGAACATCTCGGCGCGGCAGTTCTCCGACGGCCAGCTCGGTACGCGCATTGCCACCATCCTCAAGGAAACCGGCCTGCCGCCGGCGTGCCTGGAACTGGAACTCACCGAAAGTATCCTGATGCGCGAAGTCAGCGAGGCGATGCAGATCCTCGACGGCCTGAAGAACCTCGGCCTGAGCATTGCAGTCGACGATTTCGGCACCGGTTACTCATCGCTCAACTACCTCAAGCAGTTCCCGATCGACGTACTGAAAATCGACCGTACCTTCGTCGACGGATTGCCTTCGGGCGAACAGGATGCGCAGATAGCCCGGGCGATCATCGCCATGGCCCACAGTCTTAACCTGGCGGTGATCGCCGAGGGTGTGGAAACCCACGAGCAGCTTGATTTTCTAAGGGAACACGGTTGCGACGAGGTGCAGGGTTACCTGTTCGGCCGGCCGATGCCGGCGGGGCGGTTCGAAGGGCAGTTCAGCAATGATGCGCTGTTCATGTTTGACTGAAACCTTGCGCTGATGCGGACGGCCTCTTCGCGAGCAAGCCCGCTCCCACAGGGGAACGCATTCCAAATGTGGGAGCGGCGGTGCGGCGATCCGACTTGCTCGCGAAGAGGCCCGCCCAGGCACCGCATATCCGCTCATGAAGCCCACTTGTCTGCGACATGATGCCGTTTCATATGCCATCTAAAACCCATTGGGTTAGAATGCCCCCCTTTTCCGCCCCCGATCCCTGAGGACCGCCATGTTCAGCCGTGATTTGACTATTGCCAAGTACGACGCCGATCTCTTTGCCGCCATGGAGCAAGAAGCTCAGCGCCAGGAAGAGCACATTGAGCTGATCGCTTCGGAAAACTACACCAGCCCTGCCGTGATGGAAGCCCAAGGCTCGGTACTGACCAACAAGTACGCCGAAGGCTACCCGGGCAAGCGCTACTACGGTGGTTGCGAGTACGTCGACATCGTCGAGCAATTGGCTATCGATCGCGCCAAAGAGCTGTTCGGTGCCGACTACGCCAACGTTCAGCCGCACGCCGGTTCGCAAGCCAACAGCGCCGTTTACCTGGCCCTGCTGTCCGCTGGCGACACCATCCTGGGCATGAGCCTGGCCCACGGCGGTCACCTGACCCACGGTGCCAGCGTTTCGTCCTCGGGCAAGCTGTACAACGCCATCCAGTACGGCATCGACGCCAATGGCCTGATCGACTACGACGAAGTCGAGCGCCTGGCCGTTGAGCACAAGCCGAAAATGATCGTGGCCGGTTTCTCTGCCTACTCGCAGATCCTCGACTTCCCGCGCTTCCGTGCAATCGCCGACAAGGTAGGTGCCTACCTGTTCGTCGACATGGCCCACGTGGCCGGTCTGGTCGCCGCTGGCGTCTACCCGAACCCGGTTCCATTCGCTGACGTCGTGACCACCACCACCCACAAGACCCTGCGCGGTCCACGTGGTGGCCTGATCCTGGCTCGCGCCAACGCCGACATCGAGAAGAAGCTGAACTCCGCGGTATTCCCGGGTGCCCAGGGCGGCCCGCTGGAGCACGTGATCGCCGCCAAGGCGATCTGCTTCAAGGAAGCGCTGCAGCCTGAGTTCAAGGCATACCAGCAACAAGTGGTGAAAAACGCCCAGGCCATGGCCAGCGTATTCATCGAGCGCGGTTTCGACGTGGTTTCCGGCGGTACTCAGAACCACCTGTTCCTGCTGTCGCTGATCAAGCAGGAAATCTCCGGTAAAGACGCCGACGCCGCTCTGGGCAAAGCGTTCATCACCGTCAACAAGAATTCCGTGCCAAACGATCCACGCTCCCCGTTCGTCACCTCCGGCCTGCGCTTCGGCACTCCGGCTGTGACCACTCGTGGCTTCAAGGAAGCAGAGTGCAAGGAACTGGCCGGCTGGATCTGCGACATCCTGGCTGACCTGAACAACGAAGCGGTAATCGACGCCGTTCGTGAGAAGGTCAAGGCCATCTGCAAGAAGCTGCCGGTGTACGGCGCTTAATGCGACGTTAAATCCGCAACATGAAAAACCGGCCAAGTGATTGGCCGGTTTTTTTTCGCCCGCGATTTACCTGTAGGCCACTGGTCAGACCGGTCATGCCAATTTTATGTTTTCCACTTGTAATCGAGAAAAAATCCAGCGTAGACTGCGCCTGCACTGGACATACCGGTAAGACCACAATAATTAAGTCCTGAATCTGATGTGCCCCGCACACGGCAGCCAGGACACCGACCAGGATTCCTCCCATGCTCAGATGGTGCTCGCGTTCAATCTTCCTCCAAGTGGTTCTCGGACTGGTGCTCGGCATCGTCTGCGGGCTGACCCTTCCCGAATACTCCGCCCAACTCAAACCCCTCGGCGACGGTTTCATCAAGCTGATCAAGATGCTCATCGGCTTGATCGTGTTCTGCGTGGTGGTCAGCGGCATCAGCGGTGCCGGCGACCTGAAAAAGGTCGGGCGCATCGGCCTGAAATCGGTGATCTACTTCGAAGTGCTGACCACCATCGCCCTGGTGATCGGCCTGGTGCTCGCCTTCAGCACCGGCATCGGCAGCGGCGCGAACATTCACCTGGAGCAGCTTTCCGCAGCCGACATGGGCGATATTGCCCAGCGCAGTCAGCACATGCACACCACTGCGCAGTTCTTGATGAACCTGATTCCGACTTCGGTGATCGGTGCCTTTGCCGATAACAATATCCTGCAGGTCCTGCTGTTTTCAGTGTTGTTCGGCAGTGCACTGAATCTGGTGGGCGAGGCGGCATCGGGTATTTCGCGGCTGATCAATGAACTCAGCCATGTGATCTTCCGCATCATGGGCATGATCGTGCGGCTGGCACCGATCGGTGTATTCGGTGCGATCGCCTTCACCACCAGCAAATATGGCCTGGACTCGCTGCAGCACCTGGGCAGTCTGGTCGGCCTCTTCTACCTGACCTGCGCTGCCTTCGTGGCCCTGATTCTCGGCCTGGTGATGCGCCTTTCTGGCTTGAAGATGTGGCCGTTGCTCAAGTACCTGCGCGAAGAACTGCTGATCGTCATGGGCACCGCTTCTTCCGACGCGGTGCTGCCACAAATCATGCGCAAGCTTGAGCACCTGGGCATCGGCAGTTCGACTGTCGGCCTGGTGATTCCAACGGGTTACTCGTTCAACCTCGACGGTTTCTCGATCTACCTGACCCTGGCCATCGTGTTCATCGCCAACGCCACCGGCACGCCGCTGGCCATGACTGACCTGCTGACCATTCTGCTGGTGTCGCTGATCACATCCAAAGGCGCCCACGGTATTCCTGGCTCGGCGCTGGTGATTCTGGCGGCCACCCTGACAGCCGTTCCGGCAATTCCGGTGGTGGGTCTGGTATTGGTGCTGGCCGTGGACTGGTTCATGGGCATCGGTCGGGCGCTGACCAACCTGATTGGCAACTGTGTGGCGACCGTGGCCATCGCGCGGTGGGAAAAGGACATCGATGTGCAGCGGGCGAACAAAGTACTTTCCGGCCAGGCGGGTTATACCTTTCAGCCAAGAAAACCGGTTGCTCAGGCGGCAGCCAAAGAATTCTGAATGATCGCCGTGCCTGCCGACCGCAGGCACGGCTCGTGGAGCGAACAAGTGATTACCTCATCAACCGTCGTCAACTCAGTGGTAGAAAAACTTCGGGCCGCTTTGGCCCGAGGTCAGTGGCGCTCCGGCGAAATGTTGCCAGGGCAACGTGAACTGGCCGAACAACTGGGTATCAGCCGTCCGAGCCTGCGTGAAGCCGTCATCGTTCTGGAAACCCTCGGGCTGGTGCGCTCGATGCCGGGCAAAGGCGTGGTGGTGCTCGAAGCCAATCTCGCCGACAGCCAGGCCCATGACAACGCGGTGGCCGCAGCGAGCCTGGAAGACGTGCTGCAACTGCGCTACACCCTTGAGCCATTCATCGTCGGCCTCGTCGCGCAGTCCATCAGCAGCAAGGAAGTCGGGCAACTGCGCCTGACCTTGATGGACATGCGCGAAGCCCTGGAGGCCAATGACAGTGAAGCCGGCGTAAACGCCTACATTGCGTTCCACGAAGAGCTGTTCACGCTGACGTCGAACCCGATCTTCCAGAGTGTGGTGCAGCAAACCAGCAATGCCCTCAAGCAAAGCGCCGAAGTGTTGCGCAACTCCCCGGAGCATCTGGCCGAGCGACTTGAAGAAAACGAAGCCGTGGTGCGGGCAATCCGCAGCAAGAACAGCGCCCAGGCCAGCGCCGAGATGCGCCGGCACATTCTGCGCGAAGGTCAACGCATGGGCATCGAACTGAACATCCCGGAAGACAACCTCGGCAGTTGAAACCTCTTCGAACTGGAGATCGGCCATGAACAGCTTCGCCTCGCCACAAACACTCGCCACCCTGCCCGTCCGCCCTTCCGTGGATGATCTGTACTCACGGGTCCTCGAGGCCATTTTCGAGCAGCGCATCCATTCGGCCAGTCGCTTTACGGAAGAAAGCCTTGCGCAGATGTTCGGTGCAAGGCGCAGCGACATGCGGGAGGTGCTGAGGCGACTGTCCCATCAGCACATCATCCTCCTTCGCGCCAACCATCGCCCCCGCGTCACCGAGCCTGATGCCGAGCAGACCCGGCAGACACTGCACGCCCGTCGGCTGGCCGAGATCACGCTGTTGCGGCTGGCCGCTCAGCGAGCCTGCGCGCAAGACTTGAAGCGCCTGCGGACACTGGTCGAAAACGAGCGTCAATGCGCCGAGCGTGGCCGGGCGATTCGTTTGTCGGGAGAGTTTCATTTGCAGTTGGCACAAATGGCGGGAAATGCACCGCTAGCGCATTTTCTTGAAAGCCTTGTCCCACTGACTTCGTTGGCGATTGCGAAGTTTGCTCTGCAGCAGAAGGATTATTGCGCAGGACAAGTGCACCTTGAGATTCTCGATGCGCTGGAGCGAGGAGATGCAGCGACGGCGCAAGTCGCGCTCAACCGGCATCTGGATTATCTGGAAGACTTGTTGCTGAGTCCTGCATCGGCACTGGGTCAAAACTGTGCCGCCGGTTAGACCGCTTTCGCGAGCGGGCTCACCCCCACAGGCAACTGCACTTTAAATGTGGGAGCGAGCCTGCTCGCGATGGCGGCTCAAGGCTCGCTGCAATTTCTGACTTTACTGAGCCGCCACACGCGCAAAACCCTCGCGAATCTTTTCCTCCGGCAAGTCATCGGCAATGAACACGATCACGCTTTCACGCGATTCATCGTCAGCCCACTCCGTGTCCCAATCGAATCCGTACAACTTCAGGACACCCTGAAACACCATCCGCCGCGGCTCGCCGAGGATGTTCAACACGCCCTTATAGCGCAGCAACTGCTTGCCATGCTCCTCCAGCAGCTCGTTCATGAATTCGCTGAGCTTGTCGATATCCAGCGGCTTTTCAGTGCGCAGGACCAGACTGGAAATACGATCGATGGACGGTGCCTGGCTGACCGGTCGCAAACTCACACCGCCACCGAGGTCGGCGTTGAGATTGAAACCGCGTACGTCCAGCAATTCGGCCAGGTCGATCTTGCCGTGGTCGACCACGCGGATCGGGGCACGACGGTTGATGCGGGTCAGGCGGTCGCTCAACGTGGTGAAGGTCGGTTCGTCTACCAGATCGCGCTTGCTCACCAGCAAGCGGTCGGCGAAACCGATCTGCGCCTGGGCGATGGTCTGGGTCAGGTGCAAGTCGGCATGTGCCGCGTCGACCAGCGTAATGATGCCGTCGAGGATGTAGCGTTCGCGCAGTTCTTCATCGATGAAGAAGGTTTGCGCCACGGGTGCAGGATCGGCCAGGCCGGTGCATTCGATCACCAGTCGGTCGAAGGCAATGTCGCCCTGGTCCAGACGTTCGAGCAGCAGATAAAGCGCTTTGGTCAGGTCCGTATGGATGGTGCAGCAGACGCAGCCATTGGAGAGTGTCATCACTTGGACCGGTTCATCACCCAACAATTGGGTATCGATACCGGCGTCGCTGAATTCGTTCTCGATCACGGCGATTTTCAGGCCGTGCTCGGCCTTGAGCAGGTGGCGCAACAGGGTGGTCTTGCCGGCGCCAAGGAAGCCGCTGAGGATCGTGACCGGGATGGGGGAGGACAAACGGGTTCTCCTTGGAAATGGAAACACAAAAACAACTGTAGGAGCGAGCTTGCTCGCGATGAACGCAAGGATAACGCGAGCATTCAGACAGCACGCGTTATCGTTGACGTCCATCGCGAGCAAGCTCGCTCCCACAAGATCAACAGCACTTCGGCCCACCCTTGCCACCGTAACGGGCTTCCTGACGCTCCCGAAAGAACATCTCGTAGCTCATCACCGGTTTGTCCGGGTGCTTGGTCTGCATGTGCTCGACGTAGTTGTCGTAGTCGGGCATGCCGACCATCAGGCGCGCGGCCTGACCGAGGTATTTACCGAGGCGACTCAGGTCATTGAACATGATGCAAATCCTCGATCACGCTTCCGGCAGCGCCTGGAATGGCGCTTCTTTATCCGTACGCTCTTTGCTGCCCCAGGCGGAAATACCGACCTTGAGCGCATAGAACAGGATGCTGAACACCACGCACAGGAACAGCGCGGTCAGCGTGGCGTTGGTGTAGGCGTTGAAAATCACGTGCTGCATCTGCGTGATGTCCTTGGCCGGGGCGAGGATCTGGCCGTTAGCCAATGCATCGCTGTATTTTTTCGCCAGGGCGAGGAAGCCGATCGCCGGGTTGGCATCGAACAGCTTGATGAAGCCGGCGGTGGTGGTACAAATCAGCAACCACATGGCCGGCACCAGGGTCACCCAAATGTAGCGCTGGCGTTTCATCTTGATCAGCACCACGGTGCCGAGCATCAGCGCGATACCGGCCAGCATCTGGTTGGAGATACCGAACAGCGGCCACAAGGTGTTGATGCCGCCCAGCGGGTCGATCACGCCCTGGTACAGCAGATAACCCCACATGGCCACGCAACCGGCGGTAGCGATCAGGTTGGCGGTCCAGGATTCGGTGCGGCGCAGGGCCGGCACGAACGAACCGAGCAGATCCTGAAGCATGAAGCGCCCGGCACGGGTACCGGCGTCGACTGCAGTCAGGATGAACAGCGCTTCGAACAGGATCGCGAAGTGGTACCAGAACGCCATGGTGTTCTCGCCCGGCAGAACACTGTGCAGGATCTGCGCGATCCCCACCGCCAGGGTCGGCGCACCACCGGCACGGGCCAGGATGGTGGTTTCACCAATGTCATGGGCCACCGCTTGCAGGGCTTCCGGCGTGATCGCGAAGCCCCAGTTACTGACGGCTGTCGCAACGGCCACAACATCACCGCCGACCACGGCCGCCGGGCTGTTCATGGCGAAGTACACGCCAGGCTCGATCACCGAGGCGGCGACCATCGCCATGATGGCCACGAACGATTCCATCAGCATGCCACCGTAACCGATGTAGCGGGCATTGGTTTCGTTATCCAGCAGCTTTGGTGTGGTACCGGAAGAGATCAGCGCGTGGAAGCCCGACACCGCGCCACAGGCGATGGTGATGAACAGGAACGGGAACAGACCGCCCTTCCAGACCGGGCCGGTGCCGTCGATGAACTGGGTCAGGGCCGGCATTTTCAGCTCGGGCATGGTCACCAGGATACCGATGGCCAGGGCCACGATGGTGCCGATTTTCAGGAAGGTCGACAGGTAGTCACGGGGCGCCAGGATCAGCCACACCGGCAACACCGCCGCGACAAAACCGTAACCGATCAGCATCCAGGTGATTTGTACGCCAGTAAAGCTGAATGCCTTGGCCCACACCGGATCTGCGGCAATCTGCCCGCCAAGCCAGATGGAACCCAGCAGCAACAGCACGCCGATCACCGAGATCTCACCGATGCGGCCCGGGCGGATGTAGCGCATGTAGATGCCCATGAACATCGCGATCGGGATGGTCGCCATCACCGTGAAAATGCCCCAAGGGCTCTCGGCCAGGGCCTTGACCACGATCAGCGCCAGCACCGCGAGGATGATGATCATGATCAGGAAGCAACCGAACAGCGCGATGGTGCCAGGGATGCGGCCCATTTCTTCACGGACCATGTCGCCCAGGGAGCGGCCGTTGCGGCGGGTGGACATGAACAGGACCATGAAGTCCTGCACGGCACCGGCCAGCACTACGCCGGCAATCAGCCACAGCGTGCCGGGCAGGTAGCCCATCTGCGCCGCCAGTACCGGGCCGACCAGCGGACCGGCACCGGCAATGGCCGCGAAGTGGTGGCCGAACAGCACGTGTTTGTTGGTCGGAACGTAGTCCAGACCATCGTTATTGAGCACAGCCGGTGTGGCCCGTCGCGCATCGAGCTGCATGACATTGTTGGCGATGAACAGACTGTAGTAACGGTAGGCGACCAGATAGATGGCCACGGCAGCGACCACAATCCACAAGGCATTGATTGCCTCCCCTCGGCGTAATGCCACGACACCCAGGGCGCACGCACCTACGATTGCCAGCACCAGCCAGGGCAGATGGCGTAGCGGGCTATTATTATTTTTCATTTTATTATTCCAGCCAGAGTGGACAAGAAAGACAGCCACACCGAGTTTAGCGCTCCTGACGGCAAAGGCCATCCCCCGAGATAGGTCTGGACACCCGCCAGCGCTGGCAGCCTTGAAGAATGCAGGTCTATAGTCAGCGTACATCTACGAGGATCGTGCCATGAGCGAGCACCCTGCCGACCGTCGCCGCTTCAAACGTATTGCATTCGATGCCCGAACCGAGCTGAGTCAGGGTGAGTTCACCTGGCCGGTGAAGTTGGTTGATCTGTCGTTCAAAGGGGTGCTGATTGAGCGACCCGATTCGTGGCAGGGCAATCCGCAGCAGGACTTTCTGGTCAACATTCATCTGAGCGAAGGCGTCGACATCACCATGGATGCGCAACTGGCCCACGATGACCATGATCAACTGGGCTTTGCCTGCCTGCACATCAGTCTGGAGTCCATCGAACGGCTGCGGCGGCTGATCGAGCTCAACCTGGCTGATCCAGAAGAGTTGGAGCGCGAACTGGGTGCCTTGATCGAAGTTTGACAGCCTGTCATCTATTCAATGTGGGAGCGGGCTTGCTCGCGAAGAGGCCATTACATTCAGCATCTCTGTTGACTGACACACCGCGTTCGCGAGCAAGTCGGATCGCTGCACCGTCGCTCCCACAGGGTTGTGTATTAACCCGAAACTATTCGAACAACGCATCGAGCGCCTGCTCCAGACGGGTCACGGCAATAATCTGCAACCCCGGTGGCGCCTCCTTCGGTGCATTGCCCTTGGGCACGATGGCCCGCTTGAAGCCGTGCTTGGCAGCTTCCTTCAAACGCTCCTGACCGCTCGGCACCGGTCGCACCTCACCGGACAGCCCCACTTCGCCGAACACCAGCAGATCGTGAGGCAACGGCCGGTTGCGTAAACTGGACATCACTGCTGCCATCAACGCCAAGTCGGACGCCGTTTCGAGCACCTTGACCCCGCCGACCACGTTGAGAAACACGTCTTGGTCGTGGGTCGGAATGCCACCATGACGGTGCAGCACCGCCAGCAGCATCGCCAGCCGGTTTTGATCCAGCCCCAGCGTGACCCGCCGCGGGTTGGCCAAATGACTGTCGTCCACCAGCGCCTGTACCTCCACCAACATCGGCCGCGTGCCTTCCCACGTCGCCATCACCACACTGCCCGGGACCTCTTCCTGGGCCCGGGTCAGAAAAATCGCCGAAGGGTTGGAGACTTCTTTCAGGCCCTTGTCGGTCATGCCAAACACGCCCAGTTCATTGACTGCACCGAAACGGTTCTTCACCGCGCGCAGCAGACGCAGACGCCCGTCGGACTCGCCTTCGAAATACAGCACAGTGTCGACCATGTGCTCCAGAACCCGAGGGCCCGCCAGCGCGCCTTCCTTGGTGACGTGCCCCACCAGGAAAATCGCCGTACCGCTCTGCTTGGCATAACGCACCAGCAACGCCGCGCTTTCACGCACCTGGGATACACCACCCGGTGCCGATTGCAGTTGCTCGGTAAAGATCGTCTGGATCGAGTCGATCACCATCACCCGGGGCTTTTCCTGGCGGGCCGTGGCAATGATGGCTTCGATGCAGGTTTCGGTCATGACCCGCAGTTGATCCTGAGGCAAACCCAGGCGTCGCGCACGCATGGCCACTTGCTGTTGGGATTCTTCACCGGTGACGTACAGTGCCGGCATGCTCTTGGCGAGGTTACACAACGTTTGCAACAGAATGGTCGACTTGCCGATGCCCGGATCGCCACCGATCAGCACCACCGAGCCATCCACAAGGCCACCACCCAGAACCCGGTCGAGTTCGCTGGAAGCGGTGGAGAAACGAGGAACTTCTTCGACACTGACTTCAGCCAGCGTCTTGATCTGCGCCTGCTGCCCGGCCCAGCCGGTCCGACCGCTGGGGGCGGCTGCCCCGCCGCTTTCCACCATGGTTTCGGTGAGCGTGTTCCAGGCCCCGCATTCACCACACTGGCCGGCCCATTTGGGGAAGGTTGAGCCGCACTCGGTGCAGCCGTACATGCGCTTGGCCTTGGCCATCGGAACTCCCGGAAAAAAACGCGATGATAGCTCAGCTGAGGCACGCGAGTGCGGCCAGATATTTTGTAATCTTTTGAGTGATGTCAAATAGCCTTATTACGGTCGTGTTTTTTTGAAACACGACCGCTATACAAAACCTTGTATAAGTTTTCACCCAATACACTCAAAAAACACTTGATACGAGTCTCACTACCGCCTTAAAAACTTATACAAGCTTTATTCACTTTCATACCTGATGCATAACTTAAAAAACACTCAAACAAAACCGAGCCCAAACTAACAAAACAGTTAACAGCACTGCAGTTGCAGTCAATTTCAATGCCGGTTTTTTGTTTAACAACTACCCGAACAATTTCAACATCCCAACTCAAGGATGGTCCTTCAACCTGGTTCGTTCACACAGCGAAGTCATATCGCTGAAAAAAATCCAAAAGCGAACCGCCGCAGAAGGGCTGGCCGGCCCACAGACGAGATCAATCGACGAGTTCTCCATGACCACCCGGATCGATTGCTGGCAAGCACGGCAGGCCTTTGATTCGAGCAGAATGCGATTGGCTGATTTACACTGCGTTCATCAACCTCATCTGTAACAAGGAATAACCTATGGGCGTGCTAAACGAGTTCAAGGACTTCGCGGTCAAAGGCAACGTGGTCGACATGGCCGTCGGCATCATCATCGGCGCAGCCTTCGGCAAGATCGTCACATCGTTTGTCGGTGACCTGGTCATGCCGCCAATCGGGATGCTGATCGGTGGCGTGGACTTCAGTGATCTGGCCATAACGCTCAAGGCAGCAGAGGGTACGACTCCGGCGGTGGTGCTGGCCTATGGCAAATTCATCCAGACCATCATCGACTTCATCATTGTCGCCCTCGCGATCTTCGTGGGCGTCAAGGCCATCAACCGCCTGAAGCGCGAAGAGGCCGTGGCCCCTAGCCTGCCGCCGGTTCCAACCAAGGAAGAAGAGTTGCTGGGCGAGATCCGCGACTTGCTCAAGGTCCAGAACAACCGACCTTGACCGCACCCGCATAAAAACGGCGCCTTTTCGAGGCGCCGTTTTTTTTACCAGAAGTTTTCCACCGCCACCTGACCGGGTCGCCGGCTGAGGCTCAAGTGCATGTCCCGCTGTTTAAGCAGCTTGCGCGTGTCATCGATCATCTGCGGATTGCCGCACAACATGACCCGTGAGTGTTCAGGCGTCAGCGCAACACCCGCGGTGCGCTCCAGTTCGCCGCTTTCAATCAGCGTGGTGATCCGCCCGTTCAATGAGCCCGGATGCTGTTCACGAGTGACCGTGGTGATCAATTGCAGTTTGTGTGCGTACTCGGCCAGATAGTCACGTTGCGTCAGCCCCGCGATCAGTTCCTGATAAGCCAGTTCCCGGGCTTCACGAACGCTGTAGACCAGGATAATCCGCTCGAATCTCTCCCAGACTTCGAAGTCCTGCAGTATCGACAGGAACGGCGCCACGCCGGTCCCGGTGGATAACAGCCATAGATCGCGCCCATCGACAAAACGGTCCGGCGTCAGGTAGCCAAAGGCCTGGCGGTCGACCAGCAATTTGTCGCCAACAACCAGCCGGCTGAGCTCGCTGGTGAACTCACCGCCCGGTACGACAATGGAAAAGAACTCGAGGAACTCGTCAAAGGGTGAGGACACCATGGAGTAGGCGCGCCATACCGTGCTGCCATCAGCCCTGGTGACGCCCAACCGGGCAAACTGCCCCGCCCGAAAACGAAACCCCGCATCCCGCGTGGCACGCAGGGTAAACAGGTTCGGGGTCAACGGATGAACCTCGAGCAAGGTCTGACGGGTAAATTTTTCTTCGCTGACGGACATGGAAGGCTCCAATCAATAGATACCTCAGTGTCCCGCAAAGACGGCAGCATAAACACAGACATTTTGTAGTGTTATTGAATGTGCAACTTATTGATTATTCGAATCGAGAAACACCAGCCAACTTAAAATGACATATGGCATTTAACATTTCACGCACGACTTAAGAACCCGGAACACACTTTTCAGCAGTTAAAAGAGCAAAATCGTCGAACCACACTTGTCGGACATGTCCTACACTCCGTCACGTGTCGGACCTCGGATCCAAAGTCAGCACCTTCCGAAACATACTGTTGGAGAACCCCGTATATGGAAATCTGGAAGGAGTCACAGCTTCAACTGCTTTCTCAAACACAGGACATTCATACGGCCTATCGAATATCACTGAATTTCGTCAGGAACCTTGGATATAAATTTTGTGCCTTTTCAACCATTTCAGCCAACAGTCGCACTGATTGCTGCCCCGTCAACCTGAACAACTATCCACACGACTGGAACACACAGTATGAACAAAGCAATGCCAGCAAGATTGACCCAGTAGCAGCCTATTGCAATCACTCCATGCTACCCGTGCTCTGGAGCAAAGAGCTCTTCTGCGCAACCCCGTGGTTATGGCAACTGCTGCAACAGCAAGGCTTGGCGCATGGCTGGTCGCAAGCAATCCACGATGAAGAAACCGGCCTGCGCAGCATTCTCAGCCTGGCCCGAAGCCATTGCCCGATTTCAGCCTATGAGCTGTACGAGAATCTTGGATTCTCGGTGTTCATCAGTCGCCACCTGCACGCCCTGGCGATCAGGATGCAACCGAAAAAACCGGTTCGCACTCAAGCGCCCCCCTTGTCACGGCGGGAAATCGAAGTATTGAAACTGTCGGCCGATGGCAAGACGGCCTATGAAATTGCCAGGATCCTCAATTTGAGTGAACGCACGGTCAACTTTCATGTGCACAGGGCTATCGAAAAGCTCGGCGTCAACAACAAGATGGCGGCAGTCATGGCCGCGGTCCGGGCCAAAGTCATCTGAAAACGCCCGACCGCGGGAAAACCTGCGGGTAATCCAGACAAAAAAAACGTACCATTTGCGGTCCCTCCTGAGTGATGGCGTGTAAACCTTCACGACGCAGTACACTCGGACGGCTCCGCCCGCACCAACGCCTGAGGGCAGCGGGACATCCGTTGATTACCCAGAGCCCCGCCCCATGCCTTTGCTCGAAACACCTTTCGCCAGCCTCGACCTGATCCGCCAGCCTGAACAGCAGAACGAACCGTTGCAAGCTTTCGATGCGGCTGATGAATACCTGCTCAACCATCTGGCCGAACAGCAACCGACGGCCGATACCCGGGTATTGGTGCTCAACGACAGTTTCGGCGCCCTGGCGGCCAGCCTGACGGGCAAGGTGCGGGTAGTCAGTAGCGGTGATTCATTCCTGGCCTTGCAGGGTCTTGAAAAGAACCTGGTGCGCAACGGCCTGGCGTTTGATGCGGTACCGAGCGTCCCCGCCAGCGAGCCCCCCGTCGGGCCCTTCGACTGCGTGCTGATCCGCGTACCGAAAACCCTGGCACTGCTGGAAGAGCAGCTGATCCGCCTGCAAGGCCAACTGGCACCCGGCGCCCAAGTGGTCGCCGCGGCCATGATCAAGCACCTGCCTCGGGCAGCGGGCGATTTGCTGGAGCGTTACATCGGCCCCGTACAAGCCTCGCTGGCGGTAAAGAAGGCGCGGTTGTTGATTGCCACGGCGCAAGACAAACCCCCGGCTGTGTCGCCTTATCCGACACGGTACAGACTCGACGAACCGGCTATCGAACTGCTCAACCACGCCAATGTGTTTTGCCGCGAAGGCCTGGACATCGGCACCCGAGCGTTTTTGCCACACCTGCCGAAAAACCTTGGCTCGGCGCGGGTTGCCGATCTCGGCTGCGGCAACGGCGTCCTGGCCATCGCCAGCGCCCTGCAAAACCCTGAGGCCCACTACACGCTGGTGGACGAATCGTTCATGGCCGTGCAATCGGCTGCCGAAAACTGGCGCGCAGCGTTGGGTGAGCGGGAAGTGATCGTACGTGCCGGCGATGGCCTGGCCGGCCAGGAACCGCAATCGCTTGACGTGGTGCTGTGCAATCCGCCGTTTCACCAGCAACAGGTCGTGGGCGACTTCCTGGCGTGGCGGATGTTCCAGCAAGCGCGCGAAGCGCTGGTTGTGGGCGGCGCGCTGTACATCGTCGGCAATCGTCACCTGGGTTACCACAGCAAGCTGGCGCGATTGTTCCGTGGCGTCGAGCAAGTAGCAGCCAATCCGAAATTCGTGATCCTCAAGGCGCGCAAGTAACAGGCAAAAAAAACCCTCCGGTCGGAGGGTTGTAAATCCGCGCCTTGAGGCTGCGGGAGAGATGTCAGTGCGTCGTCAGACCGGCCGCGTTCATGAACAGACGCATCAGGCTGGCGACGATGAACAAGGCGCCCACGCTGCCGACCCAGATCAGGGCCAACCAGCCGAGCCGCTGCCACAGCGGTTTTTTTTCGGCTTCTTCAATGTCGTGCAGGGAATGTTTGGCGGCCATAACGTCAATCCTCTTCAAAATTGATGGCGTCGCTTCCGACGCCATCGCGAGCAAGCTCGCTCCCACAGGTTTTCTATAGGGCTAGTGGTAACCGTCTTCATGGGTGACCTTGCCGCGGAACACGTAGTAGCTCCAGAAGGTGTAGCCCAGGATGAACGGGATGATGAACAGCGTGCCCACCAGCATGAAACCCTGACTTTGCGGCGGCGCGGCGGCGTCCCAGATCGAGATCGACGGCGGGATGATGTTCGGCCACAGGCTGATGCCCAACCCGCTGTAACCGAGGAAGATCAGCACCAGGGTCAACAGGAACGGCGTGTAATGCGCGTTGCGGGCCACGGCGCGGATCAGGCCGTACATCGTCACCAGCACCAGAATCGGCACCGGCATGAACCAGAACAGATTCGGCATGGTGAACCAGCGTGCGGCGATTTCCGGGTGGGCCAACGGGGTCCAGATGCTGACGATGCCGATCACCGCCAGCAGTACGAAGGCCAATGGCCGTGCCAGGTCATGCATCTGCTCCTGCAACTTGCCTTCGGTCTTCATGATCAGCCAGGTGCAACCGAGCAATGCATAGGCCACCACCAGCGCCGCGCCACAGAACATCGTGAACGGTGTCAGCCAGTCCAGTGAACCACCGGCGAACTGCCGGTTGACCACCGGCAGCCCATCGATGAACGCACCGAGCGCAACGCCCTGGAAAAACGTCGCGGTGATCGAGCCACCGATGAACGCCTTGTCCCACAGGTGGCGCTTGTCGTCCCTGGCCTTGAAGCGGAACTCGAAGGCTACGCCGCGGAAGATCAGCCCGATCAACATCAGGATCAGCGGCAGGTACAACGCCGAGAGCACCACCGAATAGGCCAGCGGAAACGCGCCGAACAACGCCGCGCCGCCCAACACCAGCCAGGTCTCGTTGCCGTCCCAGACCGGGGCGACGGTGTTCATCATCACATCGCGATCGGTCTTGCCCGGAATGAACGGGAAGAGAATGCCGATGCCCAGGTCGAAGCCGTCCATGACCACGTACATCATGATGCCGAAGATGATGATCACGGCCCAGATCAGCGGAAGATCAATACCCATGATTCAAATCTCCTTGGTCAGGCTGTGGCCGGCATCGGCGTGATCGTCGTCGGCGGCGGACAGTGGACGAGCCGGTGTGCGTTTCTGGCCTGGGCCTCCGTCGTTGGTTTCCTTGCCTTCGTCGATCTTCGGCCCCTTGCGCACCAGGCGCATCATGTAGCCAAGTCCGGCTCCAAACAGCGCGAAATACACCACGACGAACAGGATCAGGGTGATGCTCATCTGCATGACGCTATGGTTGGACGACGCATCCGCCGTGCGCATCAGGCCGTAGACCACCCACGGCTGACGGCCGATTTCGGTGGTAAACCAGCCGGCGAGGATCGCGATCAGGCCTGACGGCCCCATCCACAACGCCAGGTACAGGAACGGCCGCGAGGTGTAGAGGGTGTCGCGCTTGCGCAGCCACAGGCTCCACAAACCGGTGAAGATCATCAGCATGCCCAGGCCCACCATGATCCGGAACGACCAGAACACAATGGTCGAATTTGGCCGGTCTTCAGGCGGGAACTCCTTGAGTGCCGGCACTTGCTTGTCCAGGGAGTGCGTGAGGATCAGGCTGCCCAGGTACGGGATCTCGACGGCGAACCTGGTTTTTTCCTCCTTCATGTCCGGCCAGCCGAACAGGATCAGCGGAGTCGCCTCGTTACCCTTGTTTTCCCAGTGCCCCTCGATCGCGGCGATTTTCGCCGGCTGATGCTCAAGTGTATTGAGGCCGTGGAAGTCGCCGATGACCGCCTGGATCGGCGCAACGATCAATGCCATCCACATGGCCATCGAGAGCATTTTGCGGATCGCCGGGTTGTCCTTGCCGCGCAGCAAATGCCAGGCCGCGGAGGCACCCACGAAGAAGGCCGTAGCTACGAACGCCGCCGTGGCCATGTGCATCAGGCGATAGGGAAACGACGGGTTGAAGATAACGGCCAACCAGTCGGTGGGTATGACCTGCCCGTTGACGATCTCGAAGCCCTGCGGGGTCTGCATCCAGCTGTTGGAGGCGAGAATCCAGAAGGTCGAGATCAACGTACCGATGGCCACCATCACGGTGGCGAAGAAGTGCAGGCCACGCCCGACCTTGTTCCAGCCAAACAGCATGACCCCCAGGAACCCCGCCTCGAGGAAGAACGCCGTGAGCACTTCATAGGTCAGCAACGGCCCGGTAACCGATCCGGCGAAGTCCGAGAAGCGGCTCCAGTTGGTACCGAACTGATAGGCCATGACCAGGCCGGAAACCACGCCCATGCCGAAGTTGACGGCAAAGATCTTCGACCAGAAATGGTAGAGGTCACGGTAGGTGTCGTTATGGGTTTTCAGCCACAGGCCTTCGAGTACCGCCAGGTAACTCGCCAGGCCGATGGTGATGGCCGGAAACAGGATGTGGAACGAGATGGTGAACGCGAACTGGATTCGGGCGAGATCAAGTGCCTCTAAACCGAACATAAGTCTTCCTCTGTCAGGTAGTACGGCTGCTGGCTGGAAGCCTGCACCCACGGCCCCCACGGAAATGGAGTGTGGCGAATCTCTGTTTGTTCTTTTTTTGCACGCATCACAACGCAGGGAGTCTGGCCTTGCGGCCGCCGGATCAATTCCATTTGTGGGTTTTGATCTGGATCAATCAACGTTGAAAGAGTAGTCCCAATTTCGGGGATGAACCGCGTGGTCTATTGCCGCGTGACAAGTTGCCTCATGGCCTTGGTCACGAGCTGAAATACATTTCCTGTCGAATCGTCGCACCGCCGCTCCCACAGGAAAATCGATGTCTGGCTAACTAAATTTTTTGTCATGGCAACTTCTTGTTACAGGTTGGTGATAATCTCGCTGTTCCCCTCTCCCCAGATTTCCCCGCAGATGCCCAGCCAAGAGCCCTTGCTGTTACGTCACCATCGCCCTTTTCTCGCGTTCTGGCTGGCCCGGATCTTTACCGCCAGCGGCTTCCAGATGCTCACCGTGGCCATCGGCTGGAACTTGTATCAATTGACCGGCAACGTGCTCGACCTGGGTCTGGTCGGCCTGGTCGAGTTCGCCCCGCGCGTGCTGTTCATGCTGCACACAGGGCACGTTGCCGACCGCTATGACCGGCGCAAGGTCGCGGCGATCTGCCAGTCCCTGCAGGCATTGATCGCCCTGTCGCTGGCCATCGGCAGCGCCACCGACCATGTCACCCGGGAAATGATCTTTATCCTGGCCTTCCTGCTCGGAGCCGCGCGCTCCTTTGAAATGCCGACCACCCAGGCCTTGCTGCCAAGCATCGTACCCAGCGCGCTGTTTCCCCGGGCAGTGGCCGCCGCACAATCGGCCCAGCAATCAGCCACCATCGTCGCCCCGGCCCTCGGCGGTTTGCTCTACGCCTTCGGCAGTGTCTGGGTGTATGGCCCGACGGTGCTGCTGTATGTCATCGCCTGTTCGCTGATGCTCAACCTGCCAGCCCGGCAGACGCCGCTGAACAAGGGCAAGGCCACACTGGATTCACTGCTCGCGGGCATCCGCTTCATCCGCAGTCGTCCGGACATTCTCGGGGCGATCTCCCTCGATCTGTTCGCGGTGCTATTGGGGGGTGCCACGGCACTGCTGCCGGTGTTCGCCAAGGACATCCTCCTGACCGGCCCGTGGGGGCTGGGCCTGTTGCGCTCGGCACCGGCAGTCGGTGCGCTGCTGATGTCGCTGTTCCTGGCGCGGTTTGCCGTGGAGCGCAACGTCGGGCGGGTGATGTTCACCGCCGTGGGCATCTTCGGCGTGGCAACCATCGCGTTCGGCCTGTCGACCTCGTTCTGGTTTTCCCTGGCGGTGTTGGTGGTGTTGGGCGCGGCAGACATGATCAGCATGGTGATCCGTGCCTCGTTCGTTCAACTGGAAACCCCGGACGAAATGCGCGGCCGGGTCAGCGCCGTGAACGGTCTGTTCATCGGTGCCTCGAACCAGTTGGGCGAATTCGAATCGGGCCTGACTGCCCACTGGTTCGGCACCGTGCCAGCCGTGGTCATGGGCGGGATCGGCACGCTGGTGGTGACCGGGGTGTGGGTCAAACTATTCCCGACCCTGGCCAGCCGCGATCGCATGCACGTGGCTAAAGATGAAGAGAAGCAAGCGGCGAAAGTCTAAGCGGGCTACACCAACAACTCCCCCGCCACCGCCGCACGTGTGGCTTTTCCACAGAGTTGTTCCACCAGGGCCAGGGCAAATGCCAATGCGCCAGCCGAGCCCTGGGCGGTGATGCAGTTGCCATCGACCACTACCGGTTGATCGACGAAGTTACAACCCAACAGTTGATGGCTGGCCGATGGCAGACAGGTCATGCGCCGTTGACGCAAAACGCCAAAGGCTTGCAGCGCCACGGCGGGCGCTTCGGCGATGCCGGCGAACAGGCGACCGGCTGCCGCCTGATCCTTGATCAATTGTTGCAGGGGTTGGTGGGCTGCCAAGTGCTGTGCCCCCACAGCGCCACCCGGCAAGGCAATCAGGTCGAAAGGCTGCGCCAGCAAGTCCACCAGCATGGCATCGGACGTCAGCCGAGTGCCGCGGGCGCAAGTGAGCATGCGCCGCCCTTCGATACTGGCCACCACCACTTCTATTTTGGCGCGGCGCAGTACGTCGATCAGGGTCACGGTCTGCAGGTCATCGGTGCCCTCGGCGAGGGCAATCAAGGCTCTAAAGGTCATCAGGTACTGTCCACGGAATGATCTTTTAAGCGTAGTCAGCTTTCCCGCGCCTTGTTCGAGACATGTGGCTACTGGATGTAAAGCTGCGTCGACATCGTATTGCCGGGCGCATTGATCGAGGTATTGCTGAAGGTCAATGTGCCTTCCTGCTTGCCCGCCAGATCGAGTGCATACAAATAGCCGACGGTTTTTTCCCCGGGGGTGCAACTGGTCAGGTTGCCGCTCTTGAACGCGCAGACCGGTGTGCGGGTGCCATTCACTTCAAAACCGTCCAGGGCGACATGGGCCTCACGCCCGTAACCTACTTCCAGCACGTACACCGTGATGTTCGGGCCATTGTGATCGCAGCGCGTGCGGGTTTGCCCTTCGTCGATATTTTCAACGCCACAGGACGGCGACGCGACTTTGAGCACTTTCAATTGACTCAATGGCGGGGCCGATGCCGCCGTGGCCGTTTGCGCCCCGAGAAGCAACGCCATCAATACGCCGAACACGCTAACCAGGCGCCTTTTCATGCAGTCCTTTCCACCCCGAAAAACCAGCGCGCAGTATGGCGCACTTGGCTTTGTCGCAAAACATCGACGACGATCACCGCCATAAGCAGCCATATTCCCAAGCTACTGGTATGATGCGCGGCTTTTTCCGGCCCACAGTAATTTCCAGGCGCGTTCTGCTGCCTGTGCTTTGCTGTTGAGGTCGATACATTCACGGCGCCCGGCGCGCCACGGGGAGCAGACATGCTGGAAAGGCTGTTTCAACTCAAGGCACACAACACCAACGTGCGGACCGAGATTCTGGCGGGCGTCACGACCTTTTTGGCCATGGCCTACATTCTGTTCGTCAACCCGAGCATCCTCGGCGAGACCGGCATGGACAAGGGCGCGGTGTTTGTCGCCACCTGTCTGGCAGCTGCCATCGGCTCGACGACCATGGGCCTGATCGCCAACTACCCGATCGCCCTCGCGCCGGGCATGGGCCTGAACGCCTTCTTTACCTACACCGTGGTCCTGCACATGGGCCATACCTGGCAAGTGGCGCTCGGCGCGGTATTCATCTCGGCAGTGTGTTTCTTCCTGCTGTCGATCTTCCGCATCCGTGAATGGATCATCAACAGCATCCCGTTGCCACTGCGTTCGGCCATTGCTGCCGGCATCGGCCTGTTCCTGGCGCTGATCGCCCTGCACAACGCCGGTATCGTGGTCAGCAACCAGGCGACCATGGTCGGCCTCGGCGACCTGAAACAACCGGCTCCGATCCTCGCCACCCTCGGTTTTGCCCTGATCGTAGCGCTTGAGGCCCTTGCCGTGCGCGGTGCGGTGCTGATCGGCATTCTGGTGGTGACCATCGTTTCGATCGTGATGGGTTTCACCCCGTTCGGCGGCGTGATGTCGATGCCACCGTCCCTGGCACCGACCTTCCTGCAACTGGACATCAAGGGCGCACTGGACATCGGTCTGGTCAGCGTGATCTTCGCCTTCCTGTTCGTCGACCTGTTCGATAACTCCGGTACTTTGATCGGCGTCGCCAAGCGCGCCGGTCTGATGCGCAAAGACGGTCACATGCCGAAAATGGGCCGCGCGCTGATCGCCGACAGTACCGCCGCCATGGCCGGTTCCCTGCTGGGCACTTCGACCACCACCAGCTACATCGAATCCGCCGCTGGCGTGAGTGCCGGCGGCCGCACTGGCTTGACCGCCATCGTGGTGGCGTTCCTGTTCCTGCTGGCGCTGTTCTTCTCGCCACTGGCCGCCAGCGTTCCGGCCTTCGCCACCGCCCCGGCCCTGCTGTTCGTCGCCGTGCTGATGACATCCGGCCTGGCCGAAATAGACTGGGACGACATTACCGTCGCCGCGCCGGTGGTGATCACCGCGCTGGCGATGCCGTTCACTTACTCCATCGCCAATGGCATCGCCTTCGGTTTCATTTCCTGGACCGCCATCAAGCTGATGTCCGGTCGTGGCCGTGAGCTGAACCCGGCGCTGGTGATCCTGTCGATTCTGTTCGTGATCAAGCTGGGTTGGTTCAACGCATGACTTTTGATTCCCAGGCCTATGCCGTTCAACTCGAAGAGAAGGTCACGCGTTTGCGTGACCTTCTGGCCCCGTTCGATGCACCCGAGCCGGCCGTTTTCGATTCGCCGCTGAAAAACTTCCGCCTGCGCGCCGAGTTCCGCCTGTGGCGTGAGGCCGGCGAGCGGCATTACGCGATGTTTTCCCAGGAAGACAAACGTACGCCCATCCTGATCGAAGAGTTCCCGATTGCCAGCCTGCGCATCAACCAGTTGATGCCGCAGCTCAAGGCCGCGTGGCAAGCCAGTGCGGCCCTGAGCCACAAGCTGTTCCAGGTGGAGTTCCTGACCACGCTGGCCGGCGACGCGATGATCACCCTGTGCTATCACCGCCCGCTGGACGAGCACTGGCATGCGGCGGCTTCGAAACTGGCGACGGACCTGAACGTCAGCATCATCGGTCGCTCCAAGGGCAAGCGCGAAGTCATCGGTCACGATTACGTGGTCGAGCAACTGGACGTCGGCGGTCGCACCTTCAGCTACCGCCAGCCGGAAGGCGCGTTCACCCAGCCCAACGGTACGGTGAACCAGAAGATGCTCAACTGGGCATACGATGCGCTCGGGGATCGCTCCGATGACTTGCTGGAGCTGTATTGCGGCAACGGCAACTTCACCCTGCCCCTCGCCACCCGCGTACGCAAAGTGCTCGCCACCGAAATCAGCAAGACCTCGGTCAACGCGGCGCTGAGCAATCTCAGCGAAAACGCTGTGGATAACGTCACCCTGGTGCGCTTGTCCGCCGAAGAGCTGACCGAAGCCCTGAACGAAGTGCGTCCGTTCCGCCGCCTGCACGGCATCGACCTCAAGAGCTACGAGTTCGGCAGCGTGTTCGTCGACCCGCCCCGCGCCGGCATGGACCCGGACACCTGCGAGCTGACCCGGCGCTTCGACAACATCCTGTACATCTCCTGCAATCCGCAGACCCTGGCAGCCAACATCGCCCAACTGCACGACACCCACCGCATCAGCCGGTGTGCGATGTTCGACCAGTTCCCGTGGACCCATCACATGGAATCCGGGGTGATGCTGACCCGGCGTTGATGGCATCTGCCAGGCACAAAAAAGCCGTCTTCACGACGGCTTTTTTGTGGGCGCTTACATGACAACATCGACCTTGCGCGGGCGCCCGCCTTTCCTGCCGTTGGCCCGCGCGGCTTCAGACTTTGCGGCGCTGCTCTGGCGACCATTGCGTGAAGCGACCACCGAGGCCGCCATGGTCATCAGCGGCTTGCTCGCAGAAATCATCCCGGCGATAGACACATGCAGGTCCTTGCCTTCATGGCACAGTGCAGTCCCCGCATAGCCAACAGTCAGGCTGGCGTAGTCCTCCCGCTCAAAATCATCGAACTCCGGATAGTTGGCCACGGGCAACAATACGCCGCTGCCGTCTTCGAAGCTGATGGCCAGACAAGGGGCCAGACAGGGAGCCAGGTAGGTAACCGCTGTCGCTTGCAGGCTGTTTTTTCTACGTGACTCACCCCGTTCGATGGCCTTGTCCAGGCTACTTTCCGTTACGGGATTATCGGCCTGAACCTTGGCTTTTATCGTTTTCATAACTCGATCTCCACACTTTCCTGTGCACCGATCAAGGACAGCAATGTCTTGTTCGATTCAGGTACATAGCAAGCCGATCCAATCATATTGGTCGTACTGGCAACCCGTTTCACCACAACGACTTCGTTGCTTTGCCAGTCCCACAGTTGATTATCAAGACAGGCCGTTTGTAGTTTTCGCCACCAGATGCCGCGGGCGCGTCGCAAATGGGCGGGTTGCTTGAGCGATTGGCGCAAACCCTCAAGCACCGCCAATGGTGGCCGACGCGAAAGCGGAACGACATCCCAGAGCTCGACACCGTTGTGCCAAAAGCTGAACCTGAATCTTGCACTCCACGTACCCGCTTCCACATGCGCATGAGGCGGACAATGCTCGTCTCGCAACATGATCACTACCGACAGTCCTTTGAAACTGCATACCTTCATGCTAACCCATCCGTTAGGTTTTTGAATCCGAGGATCCGGCATTCCCTTGAAAATCCGACCGCTGGCATTGGAAGCCGAATCATTTCTCCCGTCCTCAGGCTAGCGTTCTGGTGCTTCCCCGACCTGCGTAATACCGCGCGAATTGGTAAGAAATCCTTTCTTTACAGCGCTGGCACCTGATAAATACTGATCCAGCGTCTTCATCTGATCCCCGGTGTAATCAATCATGCAGCGACAATTCGACGATCTTCAGTTGGGCAGCATCGAGCTGTTTTGCCTGGCCGCCGAGGCTGGCAGTTTTACTGCCGCGGCGCTGGTGGCAGGTGTCACGCCCGCTGCCGTGAGCCGATCGGTGTCACGCATGGAAGAACGCCTGGGCGTGCGACTGTTCGCGCGCACCACGCGCAGCGTGAAACTCACTGACAGTGGTCGCCGTTATTACGAAGAATGTCGCCAGGCCCTCGCACAACTGGTCGAGGCCCAGCGCGAGGTCATGGGCCAGCAGCAAGTGCCGTCCGGTACTTTGCGCATCAGTATTCCGACCACCTACGCGCATCATCGAATCCTGCCGCTGCTGCCCGAATTTCGGGCGCGCTATCCCGCGGTGAAAGTCGAGTCGCATATCAGCAATCGCAACATCGATTTCGTTGGCGAAGGCTACGACATGGCGATTCGCGTGCGAGCCATCCCGGATTCCGGTCTGATCGCCCGACAGCTGGAAGATGCCGCCCTGGTGCTGATCGCCAGCCCTGATTACCTGAAACAGGCTGGCATTCCGCAAACCCTCGACGACCTCGAACACCACGAATGCATTCAATACGAGTTACCCAGCAGCGGCCGACGCATTGCCTGGTTGTTCAACGATGAAGGCGTGCCCCGGGAGATTCTGGCCGAGGGCAACCTCAGTTGTTCCGATGATGTATTGGGCGGGGTGACGCTGGCCAAACACGGGGCAGGGTTGTTTCAGACCTATCGTTTTATCGTGGAAAAGGAACTGGCCGACGGCTCACTGGTGGAAGTGCTCAAGCCCTATGGCGGGCGCTCGCGACCTTTCACCCTGCTGTACCCGCAAAGTCGACATGTACCGCTGCGCTTGAGGGCGTTCATTGATTTTCTGGTGGAACATTTGCCGCGCTGAACACAGAAAGTGTCCGATCATCGCCCACAAACCGCCAGTGTGCCGCCTCTTCAATTGACCAAATTAACTAGTTAGTACAATTTATCTCCACAGGCCGAGAACCTTGGCCGATTCCAACAATAAAAAGTGGAGAGATTCCGATGTCCCCTATCGTTCTGGTGCTCAACGGCCCGAACCTGAACCTGCTCGGCACCCGCGAACCGGCGACTTACGGTCACGAAACCCTGGCAGACATTTCGTCCCTGTGCGGACGCGCCGCCGAAGAGTTCGGCCTGGCGGTGGAGTTTCGCCAGACCAACCATGAGGGCGA
Source organism: Pseudomonas sp. FW305-70 (assembly GCF_058783925.1). NCBI lineage: Bacteria > Pseudomonadati > Pseudomonadota > Gammaproteobacteria > Pseudomonadales > Pseudomonadaceae > Pseudomonas > Pseudomonas sp. FW305-70. The sequence goes on along the minus strand of NZ_JBYSYZ010000003.1, from coordinate 193,934 downwards.
ACTGCTCGACTGGATTCACGCGGCCCGCGGTCGCTGCGCCGGGATCGTCATCAATCCCGCCGCGTGGACTCACACCTCGGTCGCCATCCGCGACGCCCTGGTCGCCAGCGAGCTGCCGGTCATCGAAGTCCACCTGTCCAACGTGCACGCCCGCGAGACCTTCCGCCACCACTCGTTCGTATCCGCTATTGCAACGGCGGTGATGGCCGGCTTCGGCAGTCACGGCTATCGCCTGGCGCTGGAACACTTCAGTCATCGTTTGAAGGGGTGATCGCCGTGACTCAGAACAACGTGGTACTGGCCGGGCTGATCGGCGCCGGCATCCAGGCTTCCCGCACACCGGCCTTGCACGAGCATGAAGGTGATGCCCAAGGGCTGCGCTACCTCTATCGTCTGATTGATCTTGATCAGTTGAAGCTCGACAGCAACGCCTTGCCCGACCTGTTGATGGCCGCCGAGCGCATGAACTTCACCGGTTTGAACATCACCTTTCCCTGCAAACAGGCAATCATCCCGCTGCTGGACGAACTCTCGCCGGAGGCCCGCGGTATCGGTGCGGTCAACACGGTGGTGCTCAAAGATGGCAAACGCATCGGCCACAACACCGATTGCCTGGGCTTTGCCGAGGGCTTTCGACGAGGTCTGAAAGGCGTTGCCGTTGAACGTGTCGTACAGATGGGCGCCGGCGGTGCAGGGGCGGCGGTGGCCCACGCCTTGTTGAGCGAGGGCGTACAGCAACTGAGCATTTTTGACGTGGACATCCGCCGCGCCCAGGACCTGGCCGACAACCTCAACCAGCATTTCGGTGTCGCTCTGGCGGTGGCCGGGTCTGACCTGCCAAGTGCCTTGGCCCAGGCTGACGGCCTGGTCAACACCACGCCGATGGGCATGAAAAAACTGCCGGGCATGCCGGTGCCGGTCGAGTTACTTCGAGCCGAGTTGTGGGTGGCGGAGATCGTTTACTTCCCGCTGGAAACCGAACTGCTGCGCAACGCCCGCGCCCTCGGCTGCCGGACGCTGGACGGCGGCAACATGGCGGTGTTTCAGGCGGTGAAGGCATTCGAGCTGTTCAGCGGCGTGGTGCCGGATGCCCAGAGAATGCTCGAGCATTTCCAGGGCATGAAGGACTGAAGATCAAAAAATCGCAGCCTTCGGCAGCTCCTGCGTCAATCGCATTGATCTGTAGGAACTGCCGAAGGCTGCGATCTTTTCAAACCTGCAAATAACGCAGCACCGACTCGCAAATCATCTCCCGATGACGCTGCTTGATGCGCTCATCCGGCAAGTCGATCTGGAAAATCTCACCCACGGTATGGCGGTTCGAGACGCGATAAAAGCAGAACGAACTGATCAGCAGATGCACATCCAGCGGCACCAGGCCGGCGCGGAATACACCCTCTTCAACGCCCCGACGCAGGATCACACCGAGGGAATCGAGAACGGTGTTGTTCAACGCCCTGATTGCATCGGAGCGCTTCACGTACTCGGCGTTGTGAATGTTTTCGATGCTGACGATGCGCACGAAGTCGACGTTGCGATCGTGGTGATCGAACGTGAATTCAACCAGCCGCCGAATCGCTTCCACCGGTGCCAGTTCGGTCAGGTGCAAACGGCTTTCAGTGTTGCGGATATCGCCGTAAAGTTTTTCCAGTACCTCGACATAGAGCTGCTCCTTGCTGCCGAAGTAGTAGTAGATCATGCGCTTGGAGGTGTGGATGCGCTCGGCGATGGCATCGACGCGGGCCCCGGAAAGCCCCTGCTGGACGAATTCGACAATCGCCTCCTGCAGGATGTTTTCGCGGGTCTTTTCCGGGTTGTTCTTGCGACTCTTGCGCGGCTCGGCACCGGGTTCTATGGAGGCTGCGGGGAGTTCTGAAGTCATTGTCATTGCGGGCTCACGGCCATCACTGCACAGGCTGGCGATTATGGGCTGCGCGGCACGGTGAAGGAAGCCGCGCGGCCCACGTTTAATCCCGCGTTTACGAATTTCCTACAACTTGGCCTGACGGATGGCTCCGCTTCGGGATTTGGCCATGGCCGCCAGCCGCACCGCGACGTTGGCCGCGCCGTAGCCGGCGTATCCGTTTTTACGCTGGATGATTTCAAAGAAAAACCGCCCCTCGAACGGCTCGGTATACACGTGAAACAGCTCCCCGCCCTGGGCGTCGCGGTCATACAACACGTTGTAGTAGGCCAGTTCGCTGAGGAAATCGTCGTCGAAGTCAAACCGCGCCGCCAGGTCATCGTAGTAGTTGAGCGGGATATCCAGCAGCGGCACGCCCGCCTCTTTTGCACGGCTGACCTGGGCAAAGATGTCATCACAATCAAAGGCTATGTGATGCACTCCAGAGCCGCGATAACTCGACAGCGCGTGTGAGATCGCGGTGTTGCGGTTCTCGGAAATGTTCAGCGGCAAGCGGATCGAACTGTCGCGACTGCGCAAGGCACGGCTCTTCACCAGACCATAAGGATCCGGCAGCACCACTTCATCGTCCGCTTCGAAATCCAGCAGGCTCTTGTAGAACAGCACCCAACTGTCGAGGCTGTCGGCCGGCAGCGCCATGGCCATGTGGTCAATGCGCTTGAGGCCGCCGCTGACAGGCGCTTGCGGGTACAGATTGAAGTCCGTGCCATAAACATCGGCGTGTTGATCCACCAGATAGATCAGGCTGCCATCCGGCGCACGCACCGCCGCCAGCTCCAGTTCGTTGGGGCCGACCAGCCCGCGATAGGGCTGGCCCTTGTAGGCTACGGCGCGGGCCAGCGCACTGGCGCTGTCCTTGACCCGCACGGCCGTAGCGCACAGCGAAGGGCCGTGGGCTTCGAAAAAGCTATGGCCGAAGGAGTACGGTTCGGAGTTGAGGATCAGGTTGATATCGCCCTGACGCAACAGGCTGACGCTCTTGGAGCGATGCTGACCGGCCTTGACGAAACCCAGTCGCTCCAGCCAATGGGAGAGCTTGGCGCCGAGGCTTTCATCCACGGCGAATTCGAGAAATTCGATGCCGTTGTACTCGCTGGCCTTGGGTGTTTCGAACAGAATCTCAGGGCTGGCCATTGGCTTGGCTTCCTGAGCCAGACGCTCGCGGGTTTTCTCTTCCAGGTACAACAACGAGCGCAAGCCGTCGGCGGCATTGGCCCGTGGCGGCGCGGCGCGGAAGCCGTCGTTGAAGATCTCCAGCGACAATGGCCCGGTGTAGCCGCTCTGGATGATCGGCGCGAGGAACCCTGGCAAGTCGAACTCACCCTGGCCCGGGAAGCAGCGAAAATGCCGGCTCCACTCCAGCACGTCCATGGCCAGGATCGGTGCGTCGGCCATTTGCACGAAGAAGATCTTGTCGCCGGGAATCTCGGCGATAGAACTTGGATCGCCCTTGAGCGACAAGGTGTGAAAGCTGTCCAGCAACACGCCAAGGCTTGGATGATCGGCCTGACGCACGATGTTCCACACCTGTTGATAGGTGTTCACATGCCGGCCCCAGGCCAGCGCTTCGTAACCGATGCGTAGACCACGGGCCCCGGCACGCTCAGCCAGCAGTCGCAAATCATCGACCAGAATCTGTTCATCACCGATGGAGTCGGCCGACGCGTTGCTGCACACCAGCACCAGGTCGGTGCCCAGTTCCTGCATCAGGTCGAATTTGCGCTCGGCACGTTCCAGATTGCGCGACAGCCGATCACGCCGGCAGCCTTCAAAATCACGGAAAGGTTGAAACAGGGTGATGGCGATCCCGAGATCGGCGCACATCTGTTTAATTTCCCGTGGGCTGCCGTCGTAGTAGAGAAGGTCGTTCTCGAAGATCTCCACACCGTCGAACCCGGCGGCGGCAATGGCTTCGAGTTTTTCCGGCAGGGTACCGCTCAAGGATACGGTGGCAATGGAACGCTGCATATTTCGACTCCCGGTAATGGGGACTATCTTGTTAGGGGGGCGTCGCACGCCCGAATCCTTGCAGGAGCTGCCGAAGGCTCGGGCCGCTCCTGAAGGGATAGTGTTTGTCCTGGGTAAATTATTGGCCTGGCGATCCCGCACAGCAATTCAAAGTGTACTATCCGGTTAGTTTTGTGTTCGATTATCGAACACAATGGTGGTTGGCGAATTGACGATTTTTTGTCCACTGCGCAACATCAACACCACATTGGGTCCGGTCATGAATCACCGGTACCCAGTTAACAAGACCCAGAACACCACATAAAAATTTCAAAAAACGGGTATACGCTCATGCGCTCCTTCAACGCCTTGCTCGATCAATCAACCGTCATTACGCCTTGCCTGGCGTCCATCCGCCCCCCGCGCATCGCTGGCACTCGCGTGCCGCTCGCTGAATAACTCGTCAGCCCGACGAACACAGCCGATCAGTCCAACCGCGCCCGTCGCCATCGATTGATCACGCGCCCTTGAAGTCCCGACGAGCTTCGCTTGTCAGTCATTGAACGGATGGCACACATGAATCCTGCACCTAGCTCACGCATGGCTCCGGCCATGAGCGCCGCCTCTGGCGGCATCGGCGACAAAATCCGCGGCGCCATGGCGGTCGGCAAAACCCGTTGGGGCATGCTGGCGCTGGTGTTTTTCGCCACTACCCTGAACTACATCGACCGCGCCGCCCTGGGCGTGATGCAGCCTATCCTGGCCAAGGAGATGAGCTGGACGGCGATGGACTACGCCAACATCAACTTCTGGTTCCAGGTCGGTTACGCCATCGGCTTCGTGCTGCAAGGCCGCTTGATCGACCGGGTCGGCGTCAAGCGCGTGTTCTTCTGCGCGGTGCTGCTCTGGAGCCTGGCAACCGGTGCCCACGGCCTGGCCACTTCGGCGGTCGGCTTCATGGTTTGCCGATTCATCCTCGGCCTGACCGAAGCGGCGAACTATCCGGCCTGCGTGAAAACCACGCGCCTGTGGTTCCCGGCCGGCGAGCGCGCCGTGGCCACCGGGATATTCAATGCCGGGACCAACGTCGGTGCGATGTTCACCCCGATGCTGCTGCCACTGATCCTGCACGTCTGGGGCTGGCAAGCCGCGTTCCTGTGCATGTCGGCACTGGGCGGGATCTGGTTGCTGTTCTGGGGCCTGAAGTACTTCAACCCGGAAGAGCATCCGAGCGTCAAACAATCGGAACTGGACTACATCCAGAAAGAAGTCGAGCCGGAACAATCCCGCGTGCCGTTCTCGAAGATCCTGCGCATGCGCGGCACCTGGGCTTTCGCCCTCGCCTACTCGATCACCGCGCCAGTGTTCTGGTTCTACCTGTACTGGCTGCCGCCGTTCCTCAACCAGCAATACAACCTGGGCATCAACGTCACCCAGATGGGTATCCCGCTGATCATCATCTACCTCACTGCCGACTTCGGCAGCGTCGGCGGCGGCATTCTCTCCTCGTTCCTGATCGGTCGCGGCGTCAACCCGATCAAGGCGCGACTGATGTCCATGTTCCTGTTCGCCTGCTGCATCATCGGCGTCATCATGGCTGCCGGCTCCAGCAATCTGTGGGTCGCGGTGGCCGCCATCTCCCTGGCCATCGGCGCGCACCAGGCCTGGACAGCTAACATCTGGAGCCTGGTGATGGACTACACGCCCAAGCACATGATGAGTACGGTGTTCGGTTTCGGCGGCATGTGTGCGGCGATTGGCGGGATGTTCATGACTCAGTTGGTCGGCCATATCCTGACCGTCACCAACAACAACTACACCGTGCTGTTCACACTGATTCCGGCGATGTACTTCATTGCGCTGACCTGGATGTACTTCATGGCACCGCGCAAGATTCCGAAAGTAGAAGGCTGATGCTCCCTCGGCGCAGGCCCGATCTCGGGCCTGCGCTTTTTTTTGCCTGCGTTTTGCCGCAGCTTAGCGGCGGCTTTGCTGCCAGGCCGCTGCCAACCCGCTGCAGCAGATCACGGCAATGCCGAGCACGGTGGTCAGTGTCGGCGTGTGGGAAAACAGCAGCCAGCCCAGCAGGCCGGCGAAGATGATCTGGCAATAGCTGAACGGTGCCAGCAGTGCCGGTGCCGCGAGACGGAAAGCCTGGGTCAGGAAGAGGTGAGCCGTCATCCCGCAGGCTCCCAGAGCCAGCATCATCGCGCCATGCACCAGGTTCGGCGTCTGCCAGAAGAACGGCACCAGCGCACTCATCACCAGCGTGTTGCACAAGCCTGCGAAGAAGTTGCTGGTGGTCGGGCTGTCGATCTCGCTGAGCTTGCGCGTCAGCAGTTGATAGAAGCAGAAAAACAACGCCGAGCAGAACGGCAGCAACACCGCCGGGGTAAACAGATCACCACCGGGGTGAACGATGATCAGCACCCCGCTGAAACCGAAAATCACCGCCAACCATTGCCCCCGCGTCACCCGCTCGCCAAGCAGCGGTACCGACAACGCGGTGACCAGCACCGGAGCGAGGAAGTTGACCGACGTGGCCTCGGCCAGTGGGATGTACATCAGCCCCGTGGTGAAAAACAGACTGGTGCCCAGCAGGCACAATGCCCGGATCAATTGCAGTAATGGCCGCTTGGTACGCAGCACCCGGAGCCCGGACTGCGGCAGGAAAATCCCGGCCATCAACAAGGTGTGAACCACGTAGCGCGCCCAGACCACCATGACAATGGGATAGAAACCGGAGAGGTATTTGGAAAAGGCGTCGTGGCTGGAAAACAGGAAGGTTGCGACAACGATCAGCAAGATCCCTTTGAAGGGCTGATTGACGCCGGAAAGCGGGGTGCTGACGGTCATTGGGTTTCCTTACTTGAAGTCAAAACATCGCAGGCAAGCGACGCTTCCACACAATCAGCCTAGAGCATGTGGGAGGCGTCGCCTGCCCGCGATCAATACACAGCAGCGCTTACAACCGCGCCAACAATTCCCGGCTTTTATCCAGTGCCATCTGCGCCCGATCCAATCCACTCACGCCCTGCTCCAGCAACTGCACGGTGGGAATCTCCAGGCTCAACGGAATGTCAGCCGGCAAACCGCGCAACAACCCCGGCAGGTCACAATCGCCATCACCAGGGAAACGCCGTTCGTTACGCGCCTGACGCAAGATCTCCGCCATATCGGCTGGTCGTGGTCCTGCGACGTCACACAACTGTGCATACCGTAACCGTGAGGGGACAACTTTGACCAGTTCTTCCAACCGCGATCCAGAGCGGTCGAAGTGAAAAGCGTCGACCAATACGCCGCCGTTTTCACATCCGGCGTTTTCCACGATTCGTGTGGCTTGTTGAAGATTGCGCGCATCGGTCCAGGGCATGAACTCCAGATTCGGGTGCAGCCCATAGGCTGCCGCCAGATCACAGAGCTCGGCAAAATGCTGCGTCAGCCGCTGTTCGTCAGGATCGTTACCGGCCACCAGCAACTCACTGGCGCCAAACTCGGCACCCACCGCCAGGATTTTCTCGAAATCGGCGACAACGGTTTCCGGCTTGAGCCGCAGGATTTCGACGTCCAGCACCCCAATACCGGTATCGCGCAGACGCGCCAGGGTCTGGCGCCGCAATTCTTGGTCGGTCACCAGGGCAAAATGGTGCTCCTCCGGGGTCGCCGGTACCAGACGCAAGCCGACATGGCTGTAACCGGCCCGCGCGGCGACCTCGACCATGTCGGGCGGTGACAACTCCAGCACGGTCAGGCTGGCCAGGGAGAAGATACGCTCGCTCATGCTCAACCCTCGATCAAGGATGGCGCGCAGGCACGCCCGGTTTCGGCGGCTTCGCGGATGGCCTCGATCAGCGCCAACGTACGCGCGGCATCGGCGGCACTCACCAATGGTTCGACCTCACGCCGCGCAACACGTACGAAGTGTTGCAACTGCAAACGCAAGGCTTCATCGGCACTGAAGTTTTCCTGGGTCGCCAGCAACGGTTGATGCCAGCCGCCGTCTACTTCGTTGTAGTGCCAGCGTTTAAGCTGCGGAATGCTCAGCGCCCCACCCGTTCCGGCCAGCAAGTAGCACGGTTGATCAGGATGACGCGGGTACACCGGGTTCTCCCCCGAATCCAGCTCCCAACTCCAGGGCGCAGCCACCGCATCGGAGCCGGTCAGGCTGCCCAGTGCACCGTTGTCGAATTGCAGCAACACCGCCGCGCAATCCTCATTGGCAAATCCGCGAATGGCATTGCTGGTGATGGCCTGAACCTGACGCACTTCACCGCACAAATGCCGCAGCAGATCGAGGTCGTGGATCAGGTTGGTCAACAGCATCCCCGCACCGGCCTCGCGGCGCCAGGGTGTTTCAAAATAGCTGTCGGGCTTGCGCAACTGCCAGAGCGCCGTGACCGTGGTCAACCGACCCAATGCGCCGCTGTGGATAAGTTCGTGGGCGCGGACGATCAGCGGATTGTGCCGGCGATGATGCCCGACCAGTACCGGAACACCGCTGGCCTTCGAGGCGGCCACCAGCTCCCGGGCTTCATCCAGGTGCACGCCCACCGGCTTTTCCAGCAATACCGGCACGCCGGCCGCGAGGCAATCCAGGGCCGTGCTGACATGCTGCGTGTTCGGATTGGCGATTATCACGGCGTCCGGCTTCGCCTGCTCCAGCATCTGACGATGATCGGCGAAACAGGCTACGCCCCATACAGCCGCAAGGCTTGCCGCCTGCGGTCCGGGATCGGCCACGGCGCACAACGTCGCTTCAGTCAGGGATTGCAGATGCCGGTAGTGCTGCTGGCCCATGTTGCCAGCACCGATCAGGGCGATGCGAAGTGGAGAATTCAAGATGCGGTCCTCTTGTAAGTGTTATTGGAGCGATGAACTCAAATAATTTAGAACCCGGTTCCAGATTCTTACAGAGACCTATCCTGAAAGTGTTCGAACAGCGCACAGCTTCTCAAGTTGAACGTTGTTCAAAATGTGGGAGCGGGCTTGCTCGCGAATGCGGTGTGTCAGCGCCATACAGATCGCATGACACATCGCATTCGCGAGCAAGCCCGCTCCCACAGTCGAATTGCACAGGCCTTAGTTGAACAACTCCGAGGCCAGGCTCGCTGCGCTCAGCTCCGCGGTGTACGCCAGCAACAACGGCGCCAGCTCATGCAGACGCTCTCCCGGCATCCGTGCACTCGGTCCGGCGATGCTGAGCACGCCGATCACCCGCCCATCGGCGGGATGGCGCACCACTGCCGCAATCGCCGAAGTCCCCACCGCCGAACTTTCCTCAACCCATGCATAGCCCTGCTCCCGCGCCAGACGCAGGCGCTCGAGCAACTCGATATTCGAGCGCGGCGCGTTCGGGCCCACATGTTCCGGCACCTGCGCGCCCTGCCGTTCCACCAGTGACAAGGCTTCGGCATCGCTCATGCACGCCAGCCACGCATGCCCCGAGGCTGTGTAGAACAACGGCGCATCACGACCCATGTCCGGGTCGTAACGCAGACCGGAACGCGCGCCCTGGGATTTGGCGATCCAGGTTTGACGCTCGCCGTCGATCACCCCGAGGCGCACCAACTCGCCGGTTTCCTGAGCCAGGCGGTCAAGCACCGGCTGCACGATATCGGCACCGCTGCTCGACAGGTAACGGAAGCCCATCGCCACCAGTTTGGTCGAGAGGTGATAACGCAAATTATCCGGATTCTGCCGCACGTAACCGAGGCGGATCAGCTCGGCGAGCAGGCGATGGGTCGCACTCTTGGGGATGTCCAGTTGCTCTGCCAGGGTCTGCATCGGCAGGCCACGGGGATCGCTGGTGAGGCTTTCGAGCACACTGAAAACACGTTCGATCTGACTGCCGGCCATGGTCGCTTCCACGCAAAATTTGCTCGATTCTAGAAGACAACCGCACGAATGCGAAATCTGGAACTGAGCGTTCGATAACCGCCCGCTTTATACCCTCCTGGCTTGTTCGGCGTTACCTGACTCTTATATTTTCTGGAACCAGATTCCAAAACAATAGAACACCGGAGTTCAAACAATGCCTGCACAAGCGCACTTTCTTCCCGACATCGATTGCGATGTGCTGATCGTTGGCTCCGGTGCGGCGGGACTGTCAGCGGCCGTGACCGCCGCATGGCACGGACTGAAAGTCATAGTGGTGGAAAAGGACCCGGTGTTCGGCGGCGCCACCGCCTGGTCCGGTGGCTGGGCCTGGGTGCCCTGCAACCCGTTGGCCCGGCGTGCGGGCATTGTCGAAGATGTTGAACTGCCGCGCACTTACCTGAAACACGAACTGGGCGAGCGCTTTGATCCAGCGATGATCGACGCTTTCCTGGAGGCCGGCCCGCGGATGGTGTCGTTCTTCGAACAGTTCACCTCGCTGCAATTTTCCGATGGCAATGCCATTGCCGACATGCATGGCGACACGCCCGGAGCAGGCACCGGTGGACGCTCGGTGATCGCCGCCCCTTACGACGCCCGAAAAGTCGGCACACTGCTCAAGCGTCTGCGCAAAACCATGCGGGAAACATCCTTCATGGGCATGCCGATCATGGCGGGGGCGGACCTCACGGCATTCCTCAACCTGACCCGCTCTCTGTCGGCGGCCTGGCATGTTACGCGGCGTTTCAGTCGGCACCTGTTCGATCTCGTCGTACATGGCCGGGCGATGCAACTGGTCAACGGCGTGGCCTTGGTGGCGCGCCTGGCGAAATCCGCCGACGACCTCGGCGTGTTGCTCTGGGAATCAGCGCCCGTGAGCCGATTGCTGCGCGAGAACAATCAAGTACGAGGTGCGGTGGTCAACACCGCCAAAGGCTCGGTGCGCATCCATGCACGCAAGGCCGTGGTGCTCGCGGCGGGTGGCTTCGCCAATGACATCGAGCGTCGAAAGGCACTGTTTCCCCGCACACCGACCGGGCATGAGCATCTGGCCTTGCCGCCCCTCGGCGTTTGCGGCGATGGCCTGCGCCTGGGCGAAAGTGTCGGTGCCCGGGTCAACAGCGACATGGCGTCCGCCGTCGCCTGGGCGCCGGTTTCGCAAGTGCCGCACAGCGACGGCAGCACGGGACACTTCCCGCACATTATCGAGCGGGGCAAACCCGGCATCATCGGTGTGCTGAGCAACGGCCAGCGCTTCGTCAATGAAGCCAACGGCTACTGCGAATACGTTGCGGCCATGGTCGCCGCCGCCCCGCAGGGTGAAGAAGTGGCATCGTGGCTGATCTGCACCCATCGCTTTCAGCGTCGATATGGCCTGGGCATCTCTCGGCCATTTCCGGTGCCGCTGTCATCCTTCATCCGCAGCGGCTATCTGAAAACCGGCAACACCCTTGAGGAGCTGGCTGCAGCCTGCGGCATCGACCCGGTTGGCTTGCGCAGCACCATGTCGGACTACAACCGCCACGCACGCAACGGCGAAGACCCGCAGTTCGGTCGTGGTTCCACGCCCTACAACCGCAAGCAGGGTGACGCACTGCAACATCCCAACCCATGCATCGCGCCGATCGAACAAGGCCCGTTCTATGCCGTGAAAGTCCAGCCGGGCAGCTTCGGCACCTTCGCCGGGCTCAAGGTCAACCAACATGCCCAGGTCCTGGATGATGCGGCGCAACCCATCGCCGGCCTGTACGCGGCGGGCGGCGACATGGCCAGCATCATGGGCGGTCACTATCCCGCCGGGGGCATCAATCTCGGCCCGGCGCTGACCTTCGGCTACATCGCCGCGCGCCACATCGCAGGCGTCACTGCTTATGAAAAGGAGATCGACCATGCAGTACATCGTTAACGCACAGGGTTTGAACATGTCGAAACTCGACCTCGGCACCTGGCCAATGCTCGGCGAGGAATGCACCCGTGCCGTGGAGCAGGCTCTGGCCCTGGGTTACCGGCACATAGACACGGCAGCGGCCTACAACAACGAAGACGCTGTCGGTAAGGCGCTGGCGAACAGTCCGACACCCCGCGAGCAGATCTACGTCACGACCAACGTCTGGTGGGACCGCAGCCTCAAAGCCCTGCGCAGCGAATACGTCGACCTGTTCATGCTCCATTGGCCAACTACTGATTGGGATTTGCCGCGCACTATAGAAACCCTGGCGTCGTTCAAGGAGCAAGGTCTGGCACGCAACATTGGCGTGGCGAAATCACGAAGGCCGAGCCTTGATCGCCAGCCTGTCCAAACGCGAGCGTCAGGTCAGCCCGGACTTTGCGCCGGTGTGGGACGCGTTCGACCAGCAACCACCCATTTGGCCACCCGTGATCCGCGACATCCGTCATAACGTCAGAGGCAATACCAACTCTTACACATTTCTCCCACACACTTTTAATAGTGCTGTTATTCATAGACTTGGCGAAAAACACTCCAACAATCTATGAGAGACCGCAACCATGCTATGGACCAAGGCAAGACGCAGCGACAACGTGAACGACACGCGCGAGGGCAAGGATGCCCGCACCCTCACAGGGAAAACATTAGGCACCGGGCTGGCCGTCGTTGTGCTGGCAGGCGCAGGACTTTACTCGACATTGGACACGGCACCGGATTCGCCCACGAGCCCCCTTCCTCCAACCGCCACCGCCCTGTCGATTGCGCCCGCAGAAGATCTGCAATTGAAGTTTGTTCAGTCTGTGCTCGGTGATACCGAAGACACCTGGAAACAACTCTTTGCGCAAACGGGACGACACTATCCACAACCCGAACTGACGCTGTACAACAATGACATCCTCTCGGACTGTGGTTATGCCAGCTCCGGAAGCGGCCCATTCTATTGCCCAAGCAATCAGCAGGTGTATCTCAATCTGGAGTTTTTCAAGAAACTGGAGCCGCACTCAGTGATCGCTGACTTCGCACTGGCATACATCATCGCTCACGAAATCGGCCATCACGTGCAGCTTGAACTGGGACTGTCCGCTCCCTTCGAGAAAGCCTTGCTCGATCAACAACCGGTCAGCGGTGATGGCGGTCTGGAAGTGCGCGCGGAACTGCAGGCCGATTGTCTGGCCGGTGTCTGGGCGCACCATGCGCAACGGCGTCTGGATTGGCTGGAGCCCGGTGATATCGAAGCGGCCCTGAATACCGCTGAGATGTTCGGTGACGACCACTTGCAACGCTCCCGAAACGCCCCTGTTCGGCCCGAAATATTCAGCCACGGCACATCAAAGCAGCGCGTGAACTGGTTCAAGACCGGTTTCGCCTCAGGCCTGTCGGAGGCATGCGACACCTTCGCTACCGGGAACCTGTGACCCCCGCCCGTCAATGAAGCCGTTAATGCGGCCGAAAGGATAGAACCGCTGACGCTCTAGGCTGTCTGACGACCGGACTGGCGCGGCTCCCACTTGGCAGCAACACTCATCGCACGGCTCGTGACCCGGAACAGAAGAGGACTCCCACATGCTATGGAAAAAAGGCCGACGCAGCGACAACGTTGTCGATGCCCGTGGTGATGATGTCGGCAGTGGCGGCGGTGGGATGCGCTTCGGCGGTGGCAAGGGCCTGAGCCTGACGGCGATCCTGCTGATCGTCGGCATCGGCTGGATCACCGGCCAGGATCCGCTGCAAATCCTCGGACAACTGACCGGGCAAATGGACCAGCAATCGGCGCCCGCCACCAACCAGAGCCGCAAGGCACCACCGGCCAATGACGAAGGCGCGGAGTTCGTGCGCTCGATCCTCGGCGACACCGAAGACACCTGGGGCACGATATTCCAGCAGGCCGGCCGTCAATACAAAGACCCGACCCTGGTGCTGTTCAGCAACCGGGTGAATTCGGCCTGCGGTCTGGCCACCTCGGCCACCGGGCCGTTCTATTGCCCCGCGGACCAGAAGGTCTACCTGGACATGGCGTTCTTCCAGGAAATGTCCCAACGCTTTTCCGCCGCGGGCGACTTCGCCCAGGCCTACGTGATCGCTCACGAAGTCGGACACCATGTGCAGACCCTGCTTGGGGTGTCCGCAAAAATCCAGGCAGCCCGCCAACAAGGCCGGCAGATGGAAGGCGACGGCGGTTTGCTGGTTCGTCAGGAACTGCAAGCCGATTGCCTGGCCGGCGTCTGGGCCAACAATGCACAGAAGCGCCTGAACTGGCTGGAACCGGGCGACATCGAAGAAGCACTGAACGCAGCGAACGCCATCGGTGACGATCGTTTGCAGCAACAGGGTCAGGGCCGCGTGGTCCCGGACTCGTTCACCCATGGCACGTCGGCGCAACGAGTGCGCTGGTTCAAAACCGGTTTCGCCCAAGGCCAGGTAAGCCAGTGCGATACCTTTGCGACGAAAAATCTGTAAATGAAGAAGTGGTTGTTGGTTGTTCTGTTTACTTGCGCAACGTCCCAGGCCGCCGAGCATGAGGTCAAGGAGCTCAGTCCCGGACGCCTGCTGTTGAAATCAGGTGAAATCGCGGTGGGCATCAGCCCCGCCCCGGCAAAAATCGAACGGGTGCTAATCATCCTCCACGGTCGCTTGCGCAACGCGCAAACCTATCTGCAGAGCGGTGAGCACGCGGCCGAACTGGCCGGGCAAAGCGCAACGACCCTGGTGATCGCCCCGCAATTCCTCAATGAAACCGATGTTGCGGTTCATCCGGTGGCCGACACCGTTTTGCGCTGGCAAGGCAATGAATGGATGGCCGGCGGCGAATCCACGGCGCCGTTTCGGCTGAGTTCCTACGCCGCGCTCGACGAAATCATTGCCCGCCTGGGAGATCGCCAGCAGTTTCCGGATGTGAAGCGAATCGTCATCGCCGGGCACTCCGGGGGCGCGCAGGTGGTTCAGCGCTATGCAGTGATCGGTCATGATCAGCCAGCCCTCGAGGCGGCCGGCGTACAGGTTCGCTACGTGATTGCCAACCCGTCGTCCTACGCCTATTTCGATGAGCGCCGGCCCGTGGCGTTCAGTCACGCCGGTTGCCCGCAATTCAATCGCTGGAAGTATGGGCTAGCGGATTTGCCCGCCTACGCCGAAGGACAAACGCCCGCACAACTGCAGGAAAAGTACCTTAAGCGTGACATCGTTTACCTCCTGGGCCAGCAGGACACCAACCCGAATCATCCGGCACTGGATAAAAGCTGTGAGGCCAGGGCGCAAGGGCCGTATCGGTTGGCGCGCGGGCGTTTTTACTTTGATTACCTGAAGCGGCTGCAACCGCAAGGGTTGAAACAGCAACTGATTGAAGTACCCGGAGTCGGGCATAGCGGGGACGGGATGTTTACCTCGCCGGAGGGGCAGAAGGCGTTGTTTGGGGAATGACTCTTGTAGTGCCTGGGCCTGCCTCTTCGCGAGCAAGCCCGCTCCCACACTGAATCTGTGCCGTTCACAAATCCCTTGTGGGAGCGGGCTTGCTCGCGAAAGCGGTTGACCAGGCAACGAGGCAATCAAGCCGACAACATCTGCCGCAACTCGACACAATCCGCCGCATGCCAATCGGTCAATTCCGGCCACGGATTATCCGGCAGGTTCACCAGCACCGTGCGTGCCCCCGCCGCCCGCCCGCAATCCAGATCAAAACGGTAATCACCGACCATCACCATCTCGCTCGCCGGCACCTTCCACGCTTCGGCCAGTTTCAGTAAACCGCCCGGATGGGGCTTGGGCGGTGCTTCATCACGACCCAGCACGTCCTCGACCGCAAAGCAGTCGGCCAGGCCAATAGCCTCCAGCGTGACATGCGCCAGCTCCCGGGCATTGCGCGTGAGAATGCCAAGGCGATAACCGCGCCTGGCCAGCTCACGCACCAACTCCACCGCGCCCGGCGCCGGTGTCGAACCGAGGGCCAGGTCCCGTTCGTGCTCCAGCAGCCACGCATGCTTGGCAGCGGCTTCATCGGCTGGCAGTGCGGCGAGGTGGGTCAGGATGTCGTGTTCGGCAGGAATCGCCAAGGCTACGCGAATCGCTGCGAAGTCGTGCACGGCCACGGTCAGGGTGCCGTCCATGTCGAACACCCAGTGACGCACGTCGGCCAGGCTCACGCCCAATCCTTGCGGTGACGGATCAAGCCTTCCTGAGTGACCGAGGCCACCAGTTGCCCGGCACGATTGAACACACTGCCTCGGGAGAATCCACGGGAGTTGCCGGCCCACGGGCTGTCCATCGCGTAGAGCAGCCAGTCATCGGCACGCAGATTCTGGTGGAACCACAGTGCGTGATCGAGGCTGGCGACTTGCATGTCCTTGTGCCAGACCGATTTGCCGTGGGGCTGCATCGAGGTGACCAGCAGGCCGAAGTCCGATGCATAGGCCAGCAGGTATTTATGCAGCGCCGGCGAATCGGCCAAGGCTCCGTCGGCGCGGAACCAGACGTACTTGACCGGATCGGACGGCAGCGGGTTGTAGGGATCTTTTTCAGTCACCGGGCGGAATTCGATCGGCTTGGGGCACAACAGCTTTTCGCGCATTTTCTCGGGAATCAGGTGCGCGCGCTGCTGGGTCAGTTCCAGCTCCGAGGGCAGATTTTCCGGGCCAACCACAACCGGCATTTTGCTCTGATGCTCAAAGCCTTCCTCGTCGTACTGGAATGACGCACTGCACGTGAAGATCGGGTGGCCCTTCTGGATCGCCGTCACCCGGCGCGTGCTGAAGCTGCCGCCGTCACGCACCCGGTCAACCTGATACACCACCGGCAACCCGGCATCGCCCGGACGCAGGAAATAGCCGTGCATCGAATGCACATGGCGCGCCTCTTCTACCGTCTGACTCGCCGCCGACAGCGACTGGCCGAGTACCTGGCCACCGAACAGCTGACGAAAACCCAGGTCCTGGCTACGGCCGCGGAACAGATTTTCTTCGATCGGTTCCAGGGTCAGCAAGTCGACCAGATCTTCCAACACTTGGCTCATTCAGACTCTCCTCACGCAAAACATTGCCGCGCAGTCTTGGCTGCAACGGTCGATTCAGTTTCCGGCCCGGGCCAGCATGGGGCCATTGTAAACGTCCGTGCCAGCTTATCCATGCAAGGTTTGCAGCCATTGTTCGCGACTGATGCGATACAGAAGGTGCCGACGCAACGGATGATCGGCTTCGAGTCGCGGGTGTTCGAAGTCATCCGCCGGGTCATGGTGCATGCCGATGGCCTGCATGACTTTTTCTGACGGCAGATTGGTTTGTGTCGTGAAGGCCACCACCTCTTTCAGCGGCAGTCGGTCGAACCCGCAGCGCAGAGCGGTCCACGCCGCTTCACTGGCGTAACCGAGGCCCCAATGCTCGCGGGCCAGGCGCCAGCCGATTTCCGTTGCGGGGGTGAATGGCGCGTCGAATCCGACCACATTGAGCCCGGTAAACCCGATGAACTGGCCAGAGTCCTTTCGCTGCAAGGCCCAGAGCCCATAACCATGCTCGGTGAAATGTCCACGGATTCGCCCGATCAATGACGCGCTTTCCAGCCGACTCAAAGTGCCTGGAAAATAGCGCATCACCTGCGGATCGGCACACATCGCCGCAAAGTCCGCCAGATCTTCATCGCGCCACTGGCGCAACAGCAGCCGAGCGCTTTCAAGCTCCAGTATTGGCTCCATCGTGCCCCGCCCCTCCATTTCAATGTCGCCAGTCTACAACGCTGGTAGGATCCTTCTCTCATTCCTACATGAAATGACCATGCCACTGCCGCTGATTTATCACGAAGACTACAGTCCCGAGTTTCCGGCGGATCACCGCTTCCCCATGGACAAGTTCCGCCTGCTGCGCGATCACCTGGTGGACAGCGGCCTGACCCGCGACGCCGACCTGCTGCGCCCGGATCTGTGTCCGGCAGACATTCTCGCCCTCGCCCATGACCCTTCGTATATCCAACGCTACATGAGTGGCGATTTGTCCCGCGAAGACCAGCGCCGCCTCGGCCTGCCCTGGAGCGAAGCCCTGGAGCGAAGCCCTGGCCCGGCGCACGGTGCGCGCAGTCGGCGGCTCGCTGCTGGCGGCCGAGCAGGCGCTGGAGCATGGCCTGGCCTGTCACCTGGCGGGCGGCACCCATCATGCGCACTACGACTACCCGGCCGGCTTCTGCATCTTCAATGATCTGGCAGTGATCAGCCATTACCTGCTGGAAAGTGGTCGGGTGCACCGGGTGCTGATCTTCGATTGCGACGTGCATCAAGGCGACGGGACCGCACGAATCCTGCACAACACCCCGGAAGCGGTGACCGTTTCCCTGCACTGCGAAAAGAACTTTCCTGCACGCAAAGCCGAAAGTGACTGGGACATTCCGCTGCCCAACGGCATGGGCGATGCCGACTACCTGAAGGTGGTGGACGATGCGCTCAACTACCTGCTGCCGCTCTACCAACCGGACCTGGTGCTGTATGACGCCGGGGTCGATGTGCATAAGGACGACGCCCTGGGTTATCTGAAGCTGACAGACGAAGGCGTCGCCGCCCGCGATGAAAGCGTGATGCGCCATTGCCTGGGCCGCGACATCCCGGTGGTCGGGGTGATCGGCGGCGGCTACAGCAAGGACCGCCAGGCCTTGGCCCGCCGCCACGGCATCCTCCATCACAGCGCGCAGCGCGTCTGGCAGTCATCAGGCTGTCACTGAGTTGTGGATGCTTTACCCACAATGCCTGTGGAGCTGCCTGTGGATAACCTGAGTGAAAGGGCCTGCAGGTCATGCCGTCTATAGGCTACAGAGCATTGGTTGTTTTTTAACCACCCGCTGCAACCACCACAGTTCAAATGTGGGAGCGGGCTTGCTCGCGAAAGCGGAGTGTCAGATACATAGGCGTTGAGCGTGCCGACGCC
>NZ_JBYSYZ010000003.1:0-175338 GCF_058783925.1 Pseudomonas sp. FW305-70 | reverse complement strand
CTCAACGCCTATGTATCTGACACTCCGCTTTCGCGAGCAAGCCCGCTCCCACAGGGATCCGGGCTGCTAGAATGCGCGGCTTATCCAGCCAGGCCGCAGCTCTCATCATGAACCAGCCCTCAACCGCCTCCCCTTCCCGCGTCGCCATCATCGGCGGCGGTCCTGCCGGTTTGATGGCAGCTGAAGTGCTGAGCCAGGCCGGGATCAAGGTCGACCTGTACGACGGCATGCCTTCGGTGGGACGAAAATTCCTCCTGGCCGGCGTCGGCGGCATGAACATCACTCACTCCGAAGCCTACCCGGCATTTCTCTCGCGCTACGCCGAACGCGCCCCGCAAATAGCCCCTCTGCTGCGCGGCTTCGGCGCCGAAGCGCTGTGCCAGTGGATTCACGAGCTGGGCATCGAGACCTTCGTCGGCAGTTCCGGCCGGGTATTCCCCACCGACATGAAAGCCGCACCGCTGCTGCGCGCCTGGCTCAAACGCCTGCGCGACAGCGGTGTAGTTATCCACACCCGCCATCGCTGGCTCGGCTGGAACGAACATGGCGGTTTGCGAATCGACAGCCCGGAAGGCGAAAAAACCGTGCAAGCCGATGCCACCCTGCTCGCCCTCGGTGGCGGCAGTTGGTCACGCCTGGGTTCGGACGGCGCCTGGATGCTGGCACTGGAGCAGCACGGCGTAGGACTGGCGCCCTTGCAACCGAGCAATTGCGGCTTTGAGGTGCAGGCCTGGAGTGAATTGATAGTCAGTAAATTCGCCGGCGCGCCGCTGAAAAACATCGCCATCGGCCTGAACGACGACATCCCCCGGCTCGGCGAATGCGTGATGACCGCCACCGGGATCGAGGGCAGTTTGATCTACGCCCTGTCGGCACCGATCCGCGACGCGATCAACCAGCACGGTACGGCGACGATTCATCTGGACCTGTTGCCGGGCCGGCCTGTGGATAAAGTGTTGGCGGCGTTGAGCAAACCACGAGGTTCACGCTCGATGGCCAAGCATCTGCACAGTCAGTTGGGCATCGATGGGGTAAAAGCGGCACTTTTGCGTGAACTGACCAGCGCCGAGTGCTTTGCCGATATGGCCTTGCTGGCCAAAGCGATCAAGGCATTGCCACTGACACTGGTGAAAACCCGTCCGCTGGACGAGGCGATCAGCAGCGCGGGCGGTGTGTTGTTCGAGGCGATGGATGAGCGCTTGATGCTCAAGCAAATGCCTGGCGTGTTTTGCGCCGGGGAAATGTTGGACTGGGAAGCGCCGACGGGCGGTTATCTGCTGACCGCGTGTTTTGCCAGTGGGCGAGCGGCGGGGTTGGGGATGGTGGAGTGGCTCAGGAGCAGCGGCAAGTTGTAAGCTGCAAGCTGCAAGCTGCAAGCTGCAAGCTGCAAGCTGCAAGCTGCAAGCTGCAAGCTAACGGCTCTGACTTGCCGCTTGTAGCTTACCGCTTGCAGCTGTTTCTTTAAGGCTTACGCTTACGCGGCCCGGTATTGAACACCGGCACCTTGCGCACTGGCTTGATCGAAGGCTCCGCCGGCGCAACCTCTCCGCTGTCCACCCACTTGCCAAGATTGCGTTTGCCACCGCCACCACCGGAAGCCTTGGGCTTCTTCGGTTTTTTCGGCTTCTTGACGACCTGACCGCTGGCATCGGTGTCAGGTACGCGGTGCTCCGGCTCGAAGTCGGGCTCGTTCTGCCGCTTCAAGGTCTGGCGGGTCAGCATCTCGATGGCTGACAGCAGATTCACTTCATCGGCGCACACCAGGGAAATCGCCTCGCCGGTCGAGCCCGCGCGACCGGTACGACCGATGCGGTGGATGTAATCCTCGGCGACGATCGGCAAGTCGAAGTTGACCACCAGCGGCAGGTCTTCGATGTCCAGACCACGGGCGGCCACGTCGGTGGCGACCAGGATCTGCACTTCACTCGCCTTGAAACGATCGAGCGCGCGCTGGCGGGTCGCCTGGGGCTTGTCGCCGTGGATGCCGTCGGCGTTGATGCCCAGCCCCTGAAGTTTTTCCACCAGCGCGTCCACACCATTGCGGGTCTTGGCGAACACCAGTACCTGCTTCCACTTGCCCTTGCGCATCAGGTGCACGAACAGTTCCGGCTTGCGCTTCTTGTCCACCGTCACGATCCATTGCTTGACCGTATTGGCCGCCACGTTGCGCGGGCTGACTTCGATGCTCAGCGGGTCGTTGAGCATCTGCCCGGCCAGCAGGCGGATGTCATCGGAGAAGGTCGCGGAGAACAGCAGCGTCTGACGCTTCTTCGGCAGCGCGCGGTAAATGTTCGCCAACTCCTCGGAAAAGCCCAGGTCGAGCATGCGGTCGGCTTCGTCCAGCACCAGGGTTTGCAGCTGGTTGAACTTCAGCGCGTTCTGGCGGAACAGGTCGAGCAAGCGCCCCGGGGTCGCCACCAATAGGTCGACACCGCTGCGCAGCTTCATCATTTGCGGGTTGATGCTGACGCCGCCGTACACCGCGTAAGTACGCAGCGGCAGGTTTTCGGCGTACTGGCGCACGGCTTCGTGAACCTGCTCGGCCAGCTCGCGGGTCGGTACCAGGATCAACGCGCGGACCGAGTTGGCGGTGACTTTCGGCCCTTCCATGGCCAGCAGTTGCAACAGCGGCAGGGCGAATCCGGCGGTCTTGCCGGTGCCGGTCTGGGCGGCGGCCATCAGGTCGCGACCGGCCAGCACCGCCGGAATGGCTTGCGCCTGAACCGGCGTCGGAGTCTGGTAGCCGAGCGTCTCAAGGGAGCGCAGCAAGGGTTCGATCAGGCCAAGGGTGGCGAAAGTCATGGGAGTACCGTAGGAAAATTCAGCGCGGGTTGTTCAAAACAAGTGTGCAAAACAAGATGCAATGCCGCGCAGTTTACCCTAATTCACTCGGGATTCTGTCGGTACTGCCGACGTCACCACCGGCCGCTCTGGCGCGCGACGCCACTGCGGCAAGCCAATCAAGACCACCGCGCTGATGATCACAGCCATCGCCAGTGCTTCTTCGATGCCGATGGTCTCGCCGACAAACACGATCCCCAGCAACACCGCCACCGCAGGATTGACGTAGGCATAACTGGTAGCCGCCGCCGGGCGCACGTGTTTCAACAGGTACATGTAGGCGTTGAAGGCGATGATCGAGCCGAACACGGTCAAGTATGCCAGGGCTGCCCAGCCTTCGACGGGCGGGACCTTTTCCAGGTGTTCACCGCTGACCGCGCTGGCGATCAGCAGCACTACACCACCTACCAGCATTTCCACGGCACTGGCCATTGCCCCTTGTGGCAATGGCAAGTGTTTGCTCCATACCGAGCCGAACGCCCAGGTCGCCGCTGCAAAGACCAGCAACGCCGCACCCAATGGGCTCGATTGCAGGTTGGAACCCAGGTTGAGCATGGCAATGCCGATCAGCCCGAGCACAATCCCGGCCCATTCGAGACGGGTATTACGTGCGCCCCAGAAATATCCGCACAGCAAGGTAAACAGCGGCACCGTCGCCACCGCCAATGCGGCGACGCCAGAAGCCACCCCGGTGTGCTCGGCGACACTGACTGCGCCATTGCCACAGGCGAGCAGCAACACGCCAATGACCCCGGCGGCTTTCCACTGTGTCCAGGTCGGTGCCGGCGCCCCGCGCCAGCGCAGGAAGGCGTACATCAAGGTCCCGGCAATGACGAAGCGGATGCCGGCGAGCAGCAGCGGTGGCCAATATTCCACACCGATACGGATCACCAGGTAAGTCGAGCCCCAAATCACGTACAAGGCGAAAAAGGCAGCGATCAAAGGTAAGGGAAAGCGACGAAGGCCGGACATGGGGGGCAGCTCACAGGCAAGGACAAGTGAACGGCTATTCTAGAAAGGCTGACGACGGAAAATAAGTTACAAAACCTGTTTAAAGCGCCAGTACACTTTTCAAAACACGGAGTTCAGCGCTATAAACCATGTTTTCGAAAGTCGACCACTTTCAGGAGTCGCCCCATGGACAAATACGACCGCATGCTGCTTAGCGCCCTGCTGGAAAACGGTCGCGCGTCCTACGCGGACCTGGCGCGCAAGGTCAATCTGTCGGCCCCCGCCGTGGCCGAGCGCGTGGCCAAGCTCGAAGCCAGTGGCGTAATCACCGGCTATCAGGCAAAGGTCGACATGGCCAAGCTGGGCCTGCCGATCCAGTGCGTGATCGAACTGCGCCTGAACCAGCACGGCAACCAGAAGGCCTACGACGACCTGATCAAAATCCCGCAATTGACCGAATGCCATCGGGTGACCGGCGATCCGTGCGTGATCATGCAAGCCGCGGTGGGCTCGATGCCGGAGCTGGAAGAACTGATCAACCGGATCGCCACGTTCGGGTTCAGCAAGACGTCGATCGTGTTGTCCAGTGCGATAGAGAAGCGAGTGCCGTTGGGGCATATCGAAGGGAATGGCAAGCTTTGATCGAACGCGGAACCTGTAGGAGCGAGCCTGCTCGCGATGGTCGCCAACGATAACGCGGGAAACCTGACACCCCGTCGCGAGCAGGCTCGCTCCTACAGGGGAATTGTGGTGAGTTCGGGATCAGCGATAGCGCTTGAGATGTTCACCCACCTTCGCCGCCGGCACCTTCTGCAACTTGCACAGCAAGTCATGGGACAGCTCGCGCAGGCCATGCTTCTGGAGCAATTCTTCCTCCAGGTGCGCCGTCAGGTTGGCCGCCATCTCGGCATCGGCCATGGCCCGGTGGGCCTTGCCGGTGTGGGGCAGATTGGCAAAGGTGGTGAGGGTGCCGAGTTTGTGGTTCGGCGCGGCGGGCATCAGGCGGCGGGCCAACAGCAGCGAGCAGGCAAAGTTCTGCAAGCGGGTGCGCTTGATTCGCCCCAGTTCGAAGTCCCAGAACTTCTGGTCGAACGCGGCGTTGTGCGCGAGCAAGGGTGTGGTGCCGACGAACTCATTCACTTCGTTCATCACCTGCTCCGCCGACGGCGCGGTGCGCAGCATGGCGTTGCTGATGCCAGTGAGCTGCTCGATGAAAGCCGGGACGCGCACGCCGGCATTCATCAGGCTTTGGTAACGCTCGACGATGCGCCCCTGTTCAAGGATCACCACGGCAATTTCCGTGGCCCGGCAGCTGCTGCTCGGGGAGATCCCGGTGGTTTCAAAGTCGATGACTGCGATGCGTTCCAAACCTGGTTCAACTCCGTAAAAATCAATTCTTGAGCAGCAACGCGCCTTCGATCGGCACGTAGCGGCTGGCGGCGCGGATCAGCGAGTTGGCCGTCAGCCCCGGCACGCCGTAGGCCACGGCTTGCACGCCATGCTTGCTGATGATGCGTTCGAGCAGCATGTCGAAATCGCCATCGCCAGAGGCCAGGACAATTTCATCGACATGATCGGCGGCATCCATGATGTCGAGCGTGATGCCCACGTCCCAGTCACCCTTGGCCGAACCATCGCTGCGCTGGATGAACGGCTTGAGTTTCACGGTGAAACCGAGGTTACGCAGGATCTGCTGGAACTGCTGCTGTTTGCTGTCGCCACGGTCGATGGCGTAGGCATAGGCTTCGACGATCTCGCCCTGCTGGCTGATGTCAGCCCACAGCGCGGCATAGTTGAAGTGGCAACCATAAGCCTGACGCACGGTGTAGTAGAGGTTCTGGACATCGGCGAACACTGCGATTTTTTTCACCGGCTTTCCTCAAGGCTGAATCAGGCACCAGGCCCGAAAGGTCGCCCAGTATGCCAGCCCAGAGGATGGTTCCGCGAATAATCGGCTATGTGGCGAGGGAGCAAGCTCCCTCGCTACTGGGTGTCAGACGAAGGAATCGTCGTCGCCGCCAAAGATCGAGTCATCGCTGTAGTCAGCGTCGCTGAAGCCGCCCTGATCGTTACTGTAGGAGTCGTTACCGGCCATGCGCTGGTCATCGCCCCAGCCATTGGTGCCCTGGTCGTCGACCTGGGCCGGCTCTTCCTTGATGACTTCGACGACTTCCGGTTGCTGATTGTGATGGAACAGGCTGCTAATGCCTTGTGCCAGCATCACGCCACCCGCCACGCCAGCGGCGGTTTTCAGCGCACCACCGAGGAAACTGCTGCCGGCCGCTGCCGGTGCTTGCTGCTGCGGGGCATAGCCCTGTTGTGGAAAGTTCTGTTGCGGGGCACCGAAGTTCTGCTGTGGCGCTTGCGAACCGAACGACGAGCGTCCTGGTTCACGCCAGCCACCGCTCGATGGCGCCGAGCTCTGGGTCGGTGCCGGTTGTGGATCACGGGAAGCGCCGCCAAAGATACTCGACAAAAAGCCACCGCTGCTCGACGCTGGAGCCGGGGTCGCCTGGGCCTTGGCCTGTTGCAGTTCGGCCTGCAATTGCTGGACTTGCCGGGTCAGTTGCTGGTTCTGCTCATCGAGGCTCTTGATTGCTGCCTCTTGCACCAGAATCGCCTGGGTCATGAAATATCCTGCCGCAGGCTGGCGCGTCAGGTGTTCCTTGATCCGCGCCTCGGCCTGAGCGTCGCGCGGGGCTGAGTCCGTTTCGGCCTGCTGCAGCCGGGAAAACAGTCCATCGATCAGGGTTTGTTCTTCGCTGTTCATGGCGACCTCGTAGATTGCCGGGAAAATCGTTGCCTTTATCCAATGAGGATAAGGTGCCCGACCTTAATGGAGGCTGAAACAAACTGTTTCAATGACCTTTACTGAACGTTTACGTTTGCGTCTCCCGGCACTTGATCGGTTAAAGTGGACCACTGCTTTCAACCTGCGATACCAACGATGAATCCGTTAGATGTGCTGCGTGACTCTCTGTATTTCTTCAAGCGCAATCTGGGCCAGATCGTGCAGCTGTGCCTGCCGCTGGTCATTTTTGAGGCGCTGCTGCAACAAGTGGTCGACCACTCCACGGAGCCGGACAGTTTCCCCGGCATCAGCGTGATTGTCGGCTTGCTGGTGTACCCGCTGTACACCGCCGCGCTGATTCTGTTTCTCGATGCCCGCAGCCGGGGCGAATCACCGCGCAACCGCGACCTGCTGGCGATGGCGGCGAGCCTGTGGCCGCGTTTCGCCCTGCTGACGGCGCTCAACACCGTGCTGATACTGCTGGGCCTGTCGCTGTATTTCCTGCCGGGTATCTATCTGATGGTGACCCTGGCGTTTGGCGAATACCTGCTGGTGTTGCGCGGCATGGCGCCGCTGGCGGCCATGAAGGAAAGCCTGCGCATGACCCAAGGTCACTTCCTGCGCATCCTGCTGTGCATTCTGTGTGTGATGGGGCCGCTGTGGCTGCTCAAGGGGGCGACCCTGGCGGTGTACCCCGAACCGCAGAACCCGGTGATCTCGCTGCTGATCGACAGCGCCCACAGTTTCCTGCAGCTGTTTACCAGTGTGGTGCTGTTCCGTTTGTTCATGCTGATCAACCCGTTGCCTGAGAGCAATGACAGCTCGCTCTGACCTTGGGCGCGCCCATCGCTCTCGGGTATGCTCGGGAACAATTTTGCAACGCCAATAAGCCGAGCCATGACCCGTCTACTGCGCCACACCCTGCTGGGCCTGCTGATCGTGATCGGCCTGGTCGCCGTGATGACCTACAGCCTGACCTGGCGCCCCGACGCCAATGAAGAGTTGCCCGTCAGTTGCAGTGCCCAGGCCCCCACCCTGGTCCCCGGGCAGGCACTGAAAGTGATGACCTGGAACGTTCAGTACCTGGCCGGCAAGCGTTACGTGTTCTGGAATGACCTGGCCGCTGGTACCGACGAACGCCCCACAACGGAAGACATGGCCTTCAGCCTCGACGAAGTGGCGCGGGTGATTCGCGACGAACAACCGGATGTCGTGCTGTTGCAGGAGCTGGACGACGGCGCCAAGACCAGCGATTACCAGCACCAGTTCAAACTGCTGCAGGAACGGCTCGCCGATTTGTACCCCTGCACCGTCAGCGCCTTCGACTGGAAGGCCGACTTCGTACCGGACCCGCATATCTTCGGCAGCGTCGGCCGGCAACTGGCAACCCTGAGCCGTTACCGGATCGAACATGCCCAACGCCTGCAACTGCCCGTCGTCTCGGGCAATCCGCTCAGCCGCCAATTCAAACCCAGAAACGCCTTGCTGGTGAGCTACTTGCCGTTGAGTGACGGTGGGCAGATGGCGGTGCTCAATACCCATCTGGAGCGTGCGACCCAAGCCGACAACACCTTGCAAAACCAGGTGAAAGCCGTGGCCCGGACCCTCGATAAACTCGAAAGCCGTGGCACGTCGTGGTTGATCGGTGGGGATTTCAACCTGTTGCCGCTGGGTCAGTATCGACGCCTGTCCGATGCGCAACGCGCGCCCTACTCCGCCGACAGCCCGTTGCACCTGCTGTGGGACAAGTACCCGATGATCCCGACCAACAACGAAGCCAGCGGGATCGACCGCGAGCGCTGGCTGACCCACTACCCGAACGACCCCGGGCTGAATGGCCCGGACCGGACTGTCGACTACCTGTTCTACAGTCCGCGGATCAAACGGGTGGAGGCGACGGTGCGGCAGGACGATACGTTGCGTATCTCCGATCACTTGCCGGTGATTGCGCGGTTCCTGTTGCCGGTTGCGCCGTAGCGCCTCACTCAAGTCAGATGCAAATCCTGTGGGAGCGGGCTTGCTCGCGAAGAGACCAGTACATCCGACATCAATGTTGTCTGATACACCGCTTTCGCGAGCAAGCCCGCTCCCACAGGGTCTGTGCAAACCTGGCTTAATGCACCTCTTCCAGATCATCATGCAGCAGCCCGAAGATCTCGCGCTTCATCTCGATGAATGAGCGCTCCATGACCATGTCCAGGTTGCGCGGACGTTCGATCGGCACATCGAGGATCTGCTTGATCCGCCCCGGCCTGGCGCCCATGACGTAGACCCGGTCGCCGAGCAGAATCGCCTCGTCGATGTCGTGGGTCACGAACAACACGGTCTTCTTGCTGTTGCCCCACACCCGCAGCAACAACTGCTGCATTTGCAGGCGCGTCTGGCTGTCGAGGGCGCCGAAGGGTTCGTCCATCAGCAGGATCTGCGGGTCGTTGGCCAGCGCGCGGGCGATGGCGACGCGCTGCATCATCCCGCCGGACAACTGCTTGGCGTAGTTGTCGGCAAAGCCGCTCAGGCCCACTTCATTGACGTAGTAGTCGACAATATCCTTGCGCTGCGCCGCCGGCATGCCGCGCCGCTTGAGGCCGAACTCGACGTTCTGCCGCACGGTCAGCCACGGGAACAGCGTGTAGCTCTGGAACACCATGCCGCGATCCGCGCCGGGGCCTTCCACCTGTTGGCCGCCGACGTAGATCTCCCCCGACGTCGGTTCCGCCAGGCCGGCGGTGAGGTACAGCAGACTCGATTTACCGCAACCCGACGGCCCCACCAGTACGGCAAATTGCTGGTCCGGCACCTCGAACGACACTTCTTCCAACGCGGTAAAGGTCCCGCCATCCGGCTTCTTGTAACGCAGGCTGACCTTGTCCACCTGCAGCCGGGGCGCGTTCACCGGGGCAGCCTGAGGGGCGACAAAACGATGAGTGGCGGCGGTTACTGAGCCCATGCGGTAATCCTCAGACGAAGGAAACGGAACAGTTGATCGGTGACCAGACCCAGCAGGCCGATGATCGCGATGGCGAGGAAAATCACATCTACCTGAAAGCCGCGCATGGCCTTGAGGCTCAGGTAACCCAGGCCACTGGAAGCGGCGACCAGTTCGGCCACCACCAGGTAAGTCCAGGCCCAGCCCATGGTCACCCGCAGGGTGTCGAGCACGCCTGGCAAGGAAGCCGGGGCGATCACATGCAGCACCGCGTCACGACGGTTCGAACCGAGGGTATAGGAGGCGTTGATCAGATCCTTGGAGATGCCTTTGGACACGTCCGCGATCATCACCAGTTGCTGGAAGAACACGCCGAAAATGATCACCGAGACCCGCTGCTCCAGACCGATGCCGATCCACAGGATGAACAGCGGTACGAACGACGTCACCGGCAGGTAGCGAATGAAGTTGACCATCGGCTCCAGGAACGCCTGGACGATGCGGAAGCTGCCCATCAACAGCCCCAGCGGCACGGCCACCAGGGATGACACGATGAAACCGACCATCACCACTTCGACGCTGGCCCACACATGCTGGCCGAGGGTGCCGTCGCGACCCAGGCGCACAGCGGCCTCGATCACCGCGCCCGGCGTCGGCAGGAACATGCCCGGCACCACATCGCCGTAGGACAACCCGGCCCACAGGCCGACCAACAGCACCCAGGCCAGACCACTCGCGCTCCAGATCACCGAGACCGGCAACCCGGTCTTGGGTGTGATGCAGCGGCTCAGCCACGAATTGCGCTTGAACATGCAGCCTCCTAGAGCGGGGTGACGAAGCGGTTGTCGATCAGGTCGTCATTGCTGACGTTGTAGGGCTTGCCTTGCAGCTCGCTGGCGGTCTCGTTGGCCAGCTTGATCAGCGGCGCGCTGTCACCCGGTTTGCCCGGCGCACCCAGCAGTTTTTCGCTCATGGCCTGATCGTAGAAGCGCACGCCCTGGGCGGCCGCTTCCATTTCCTTCGGATCGGCCAGATAGCCGCCGACACCCTTGGCCATGATTTTGTAGGCTTCCTGCGGATGATCCTTGGTGTACTGCACGGCTTTGTACAAACCGGCCACCAGTGCCTTGACGTCTTCCGGCTGTTTTTCGATGACGGTGCAGTTCAGTGCCACCACGTCGACGATCACCCCCGGTGTGCTGCTGCTGTCGATCAGCACCTTGCCTTGTTTCTTGTCGCGCACCATCGACAGGTGCGGCTCCCATGTCACGGCAGCGGGTACGCGACCGGCGATGAACGCGGTGGCGGCATCGTCAGCCGTCATGTTCTGCACGGTGATGTCGCTCATTTTCATGCCGTTCTTTTTCAGCAGATACGACAACCAGAACTGCGAGGTCGAACCTTCGTTCACCGCCACGGCCTGGCCCTTGAGCTCCTGCAAACTCTTGACGTCCTTGCCGACCAGCACGCCGTCGCCACCATGGCTGTCGTCCAGTGCGGCCACGGCCTTGAAGCAGAATTGCGGACGGTATTTGAGCACCTCGTCGATGGTCGACGCCGAGCCGGACAACTCGCCAGACGCTTGTGCGGCCATGTACATCGCCGCCTCTTCGACCACCGGCAATTCGACGGTCAAACCGTTTTCCTTGAAGTAGCCCAGGTCCCGGGCCAGGTACAGGGTGCCGTAGCCGACCCAGGTGGTGTGGCCGATGGACAGGGTGCCGGCCTGGGCGCTGGTGGCGACCGTCGCGGCGATGGCGGTGACCGCCAGTGGATGGACAACACGGGTAAGCAAGGACTTGATCATGGAGCACTCCCAAAGCTGTTGATTTAGTTTTGTCATGGGCAGTACGGCGAGCCCTGAATCGGCTGCAACCTGTGGTCTCTGAGGGACCCTTCGGCGGGCAGCATTCGGCGGGCTGGCGAGATCGATGTTGGCCCAAGGGCAGGATTAGGAAAATGAGGAAATTTGTGGATGCGAGTGATGAAAAAACTGGTTAGCGCGCACTGTGAAAGGGCGCTGTGGGCGGGGATGCCCGAGGTGGGTGCAAGGTGCTGGAATTATGTTGAATGGGCCATAGCATTCGCGAGCAAGCCCGCTCCCACAGGGGATCCGTGTCAGACACAAATCCAATGTGGGAGCGGGCTTGCTCGCGAAGAGGTCCGAGAGAACGCTACACGATCAGAGCCGGCCGTATTCCTGCGCCGTACGATCCACCGCTTTCAAGGTCTTGGCGATCAGTTCGTCAATCTCTTCACGGCTGGCAATCAACGCCGGCGCCATGATCATCCGGCCTAAAGTCGAGCGAATGATCACCCCCTCCTCAAAGCCAATCGTGCGGCAGCGCCAGGCGATGTCGTTCTCATTGGCGAAGCGCTTGCGCGTGGATTTGTCTTCGGCCAGTTGCAGCGCCGCGACCATGCCGGTGCCCTGAATATCGCCCACCAACGGGTGCTTGCCAAACACTTCGCGCAGGCACTGTTGCAGGTACGGGCCGATATCGTCCTTGACCCGCGTCACCACGCCTTCATCGCGCAGGGCCTTGAGGTTGGCAATCGCCACCGCCGCCGCCACCGGGTGTCCGGAATAGGTCAGGCCGTGGGCAAACACGCCGCCCTGCTCCACCAGCACCGAAGCCATTTTCTTCGACAGGATCAGGCCGCCCATGGGGATGTAACCCGAGGTCAGACCCTTGGCGATGGACAGGGTGTCCGGCTCGAAACCGAAGTACTCGTGGGCGAACCATTCGCCGGTACGACCGAAGCCGCCGATAACCTCATCGGCGCACAGCAGCACATCGTACTTGCGGCAGATGCGCTGGATTTCCGGCCAGTAGCTTTCCGGCGGGAAGATCATCCCGCCGGCGCCCTGGAAGGGTTCGGCGATGAAGCCTGCGACCTTGTCCGCACCCAGTTCGAGAATTTTCGCTTCCAGTTGCTGTGCCGCACGCAGACCGAATTCGGCTGGCGTCAGGTTGCCCTCGTGAGCGAAGAAGTACGGCTCGTCGATGTGCTCGATGTCCGGAATCATGCCGCCCATTTCGTGCATGAATTTCATGCCGCCCAGCGCCGTCGCGGCCAGGGTCGAACCGTGGTAACCGTTCCAGCGGCCGATCATGATCTTCTTCTCGGGTTTGCCGAGCACCTGCCAGTAACGCCGCACCGTGCGGATCAACACCTCGTTGGCCTCGGAGCCGGAGTTGGTGTAGATCGCGTGGCTGTAGTGACCCGGCAGCAGGCTGAACAGCAGCTCGGACAGCTCGATCACCTGCGGGTGGGTGGTGTGGAAAAACATGTTGTAGTACGGCAGCTGTTCCAGTTGCTGGCTCGCCGCGGCCGCCAGGTCCTTGCGCCCGTAACCGAGGTTGGTGCACCACAGCCCGGACATGCCGTCGAGGTAACGGCGGCCATCGTTGTCCCACAGGTGCAGGCGCTCGCCACGGACCATCACCCTTGGCCCCTCGTCGTTGAGGGCTTTCTGATCGACGAACGCATGGATGTGGTGCGCAGCGTCGGCGGCCTGGTAGTCGCGGGTTTCACGTGGTGTGGTCATCGCCTGTTCTCCGTTTTGTTATCAGCGCAATTGAAACCAGGTGGTCTTCAACTGGGTGTATTTATCGAATGAATGCAGGGACAGGTCACGGCCGAAACCGGACTGCTTGCCGCCGCCAAAAGGAACGGTCACGTCCAGTGCATCGACGCTGTTGACCGACACCGTGCCCGCTCGCAATTGTCGCGCCACGCGGTGGGCGCGGTTGAGGTCGTCGGTCCACAGCGAAGCCGCCAGACCGTAGACGCTGTCGTTGGCCAAGTGCAACGCATGGGCCTCGTCATCAAACGCCGTGACCGCCAGAACCGGGCCGAATACTTCGTCGCGAAACAGCGGCATGTCCGGTGTCACGCCGGTAAAGATCGTCGGCTGGATGAAGTTGTCGGAGCCGTTGAAGATCGACTGCCGACCACCACAAACCCTGGTCGCACCTTGCTGCTCGGCCTGCTGGATGAACTTCATGATGCGCGCGGTCTGACGGCTGTCGACGATGGCACCGGCAGCGCTCGACGGATCCAGCGGATCGCCCGGCAACCAGCGTTCGGCCTGGGCCTTGAGACGTTCGACGAACACGTCATGAATCGAGCGCTGCACCAGCAATCGCGAGTTGGCCGAACAGACTTCGCCCTGATTGAAGAAGATGCCGAACGCGGCTTTCTCGGCGGCCAGGTCCAGGTCCTGACAATCGGCGAACACCAGGTTGGCGCTCTTGCCGCCGCACTCCAGCCACACCTGTTTCAGGTTCGATTGTGCCGAGTACTGCATGAAATATTTGCCGACCTCAGTGGAGCCGGTGAACACCAGGCAATCGACGTCCGGGTGCAGGCCAAGGGCCTTGCCGGTTTGCTCGCCCAGGCCCGGCAGTACGTTCAACACACCCGCAGGCACACCGGCTTCAAGCGCCAGCTCCGCCAGACGCAAGGCCGAAAACGGCGACTGCTCGGCCGGCTTGAGAATCACCGAGTTACCTGCGGCCAGGGCTGGGGCGAGTTTCCACGCGGCCATGTCCAGCGGAAAATTCCACGGCACCACGGCAGCCACTACGCCGAGGGCTTCGCGGGTGATGGTCGCCAGCACGTTCTGCGCACTCGGTGCGACCTGATCGTAGAGTTTGTCGAGGCTCTCGGCGTACCAGCGCAACACCCCGGCAGCACCCGGCACATCGATGTTGTAGGCGTCCGTGACGGGCTTACCCATGTTCAGCGAATCGAGCAGCGCCAGTTCTTCACGGTTTTCGAGGATCAAGTCGGCCAGGCGCAATAGCACTTGTTTACGTTCGGTCGGCGAACGTGCCGACCAGGTGCCGGCTTCAAACACTTGCCGTGCATTGCGCACCGCCGCATTCACATCTTGCTCGCCACAGGCCGCGACATTGGCCAGGCATTGCCCGGTGGCGGGGTTGATCGCGGCGAAAGTCTGCCCCGATTGCGCCGCTCGGCGCTGGCCATCGATCACGGCCTGGTCGGGAAACCGCAGGGAAGCGGCTTTGCGTTGCCAATACTCAAGCTCGAACACGATCGGATGCTCCAGAGGACATTCTTGTGTATTGGATAGTCGCTCAGGCCCGAGCGGTGGAAAACCAGTAAAAATGTGTTCGCAGGCCAAGAAAAAACTACGTAGCCAATCTCCCTTCTGGCGCAGCATGTGGTTATTGTTCAACCACAACAAATCGCTACCCGAGCGGATAGGGGTGGCGCGCAAATTGCCTGGATGCCTGAGTCGTTCTCCCCCGAGGTTTGCTGTGGCTGCCTACAATCTGCGTCAACTGAAATACTTCATCACCACCGTCGAGTGCGGCAGCGTCGCCGAGGCCTCGCGCAAGCTGTACATCGCCCAGCCGTCGATCTCCACGGCCATCAAAGGGCTGGAAGACAGCTTCGGTGTGCAACTGCTGATTCGCCATCACGCCCAGGGCGTGTCACTGACGCCCAGCGGTGCTCGCTTCTACCGCAAGGCCCAGGAACTGCTGCGCATGGCCAAGGAGTTCGAGCAGAACGCCCTGGCCGACAACGATGTGGTGTCCGGGCAGATCGATATCGGCTGCTTCGAAACCGTCGCGCCGCTGTACCTGCCGCAATTGATTGCCGGGTT
Organism: Pseudomonas sp. FW305-70; assembly: GCF_058783925.1. Taxonomy (NCBI): domain Bacteria; kingdom Pseudomonadati; phylum Pseudomonadota; class Gammaproteobacteria; order Pseudomonadales; family Pseudomonadaceae; genus Pseudomonas; species Pseudomonas sp. FW305-70. Next base: position 160,188 of record NZ_JBYSYZ010000003.1, on the reverse strand, counting down.
TTCGGCGCTGTACCCCGGAGTGGAAATCCGCATCCGCGACGGCGAGCAGCAAGAATTGGTGCAGGGCCTGACCTCCGGCGCCTTCGACCTGGCGATCCTCTATGAGCACGATCTCGACGGCACCATCGCAACTGAACCCTTGATGCCGGCGCAACGGCCTTACGCGCTGCTGCCGGCCGATCACCGTTTTGCCCAGCAGGCACAAGTCTCACTGCGGGACCTGTACCTGGAGCCGATGATTCTTTTGGACGTGCAGCCGAGCCGGACCTATTTCGTCAGCCTGTTCGAAGAGTTGGGCCTGACCCCGCGCATTGCCTTCAGCTCGCCATCGATCGAGATGGTGCGCGGCATGGTCGGACAAGGCTTTGGTTTCTCGATCCTGGTGACCAAGCCGCATTCGGAGTGCACCTACGACGGGCAGAAAGTGGTGTGCGTGGACATCGCCGAAGACGTCACCGGCTCCGGGCTGGTGGCGGCCTGGCTCAAGCGCGGGCAACTGACCAAACCGGCGCAGTTGTTTGCCGACTATTGCCGCGAGCAACTGACCGCCAAGTCCGAACGCTCAGACTGATCCCCTGTGGCGAGCCCCCTCGCCACAGAGTTCGCATCCAAATGACTATTTACGCGGCTTGATCCGCGCAGTCGCTTCGGCCACCAACGGATCATCCGGCCAGTAATGCTTCGGGTACCGCCCCTTCAAATCCTTCTTCACTTCGGCGTAAGTGCTGCGCCAGAAGTTCGCCAGGTCCTGCGTGACCTGCACCGGCCGCCGCGCCGGGGACAACAGATGCAGCTTGACCACTTGCCGCCCTCCGGCGATACGCGGGGTTTCGGCCAGGCCGAACAACTCCTGCAGACGCACCGCCAGAATCGGCGGCTGTTCGCTGTAGTCCAGGCGAATCGACGAGCCCGACGGCACGCTCAAATGATGCGGCGCCAACTCGTCCAGCCGCTGCGGCAGCGGCCACGGCAGCAGGTTGTGGACGATGCTCGACAGGTCCAGATTGGCGAAGTGACTGAGCCGCGACACCTTGCCCAGATACGGCATCAGCCAGTGTTCCAGGCCTTTGAGCAACGCGGCATCGCTGACATCCGGCCACTCGCTCTCGCCCTTGCCGGCGAGGTCCAGTTGCCGCAACAACGCCACTCGTGCCTGCCACTGACGCAGCTCCGGCGTCCATGGCAACAGTTCCAGGCCTTTGCGCCGCACCAGATTCACCAGCGCCTGGCTGCGGGCGCTTTCGTCGAGACCAGTGAGCGGTTCACGGCTGAGGATCAATTCACCAACCTTGCGCTGACGCTCGGCACGCAGCACACCTTCGCGCTCATCCCAATCCAGTTGATCGACGCAACGCACCTGCTCGGCCAGCACTGAGTCGAACAGTGCCGGATCGAAATCCGTCGCCAGGTAAATCCGCTCTTCTCGCTGCCCCTGGCGACTGCCCAGATCGGCGATCACCAGCCACGGCTGCTTCATCAGGCTGTCGGCCTCGGCGAACAGCGCGGCACGACCGTTGGCCAGGCGATATTCCGCACCACCGGCGCGCCGTTGTTGGGCGACGCGGTCGGGATAGGCCAGCGCCAGCAACGCACCGAGCCAGCGCGGGTGATCCGGATCGCTGACCGGCTCCGAGGCTTTGCCGCGCAAGTAACCACGATACTGCCGCGCCAGTTGCCGTGCGCGTTGCACGCCACCCTGCGCGCCACGTGCGGCGCGTTCTTCGCCAGACAGCAATACCAGTCGGCTGTGCAAGTCCGCCCCGGCGCCACGCAAAATATCGCGTTCGCCGAGCAGTGCGGCGACATCGCAAGCCATCTCCGCCAGACCCAGCGCCTGGCCGCGCAACAGCAAATGCGCGATACGCGGATGGGCCGGCAGTTCGGCCATGGCCTGGCCGTGACGGGTCAGCGCTTCGCCGGCCAGTGCGCCCAGGCGTTCGAGCAGATCCTGAGCCTGTGCATAAGCGGCGGCCGGTGGCACGTCAAGCCACACCAGTTGCCCGGGTGTCACACCCCAGCGCCCCAATTGCAGGGCCAGCCCGGCAAGGTCCGCCGAGAGGATTTCCGCACTGCCATAAGCCGCCAGTTGCTCGTGCTGGTCCTGGGACCACAGGCGATAACAAACACCGGGTTCCAGACGCCCGGCCCGGCCCGCGCGCTGGGTCGCACTGGCCTTGGAAATGCGCTGGGTGTCGAGACGGGTCATGCCGCTGCCCGGGTCGAAACGCGGCACCCGCGCCAACCCGGCATCGATCACCACGCGCACGCCGTCGATGGTCAAACTGGTTTCGGCGATGTTGGTGGCCAGCACCACTTTGCGCTTGCCCGGCGGCGCCGGATCGATCGCCGCCCGTTGCGCCGTCAGGTCCAGTTCACCGTGCAACGGACACAGCAGAACCTGTGGGTTGTCACCCAAGGCATCGGCCAATTGCTGATGCACGCGGCGGATTTCCGCTTGCCCCGGCAGGAACACCAGCACGCTGCCGGTCTCGTCGTTCAAGGCTTCGAGGAGGGTCTGCACCAGGCGCGGCTCGATGAATTCACCGGCCTGGAACGGCCGGCCCCAGCGCATCGCCACCGGGTACATGCGCCCTTCGCTGCGCAGGATCGGCGCGTCGTCGAGCAACCCGGCCAGGCGTTCGCCTTCAAGCGTGGCGGACATCAAGAGAATTTTCAGCGGCTGATCGTCACGGAACAGTTCGCGACCATTGAGGCTCAGGGCCAAGGCCAGGTCAGCGTCGAGGCTGCGCTCGTGAAACTCGTCGAAAATCAGCAGGCCCACGCCTTCCAGCGCCGGGTCATCCTGCAGGCGTCGGGTGAGGATGCCTTCGGTGACCACTTCGATTCGGGTATTGGGGCCGACTTTGCTGTCGAGGCGAATGCGATAGCCCACGGTTTCGCCGACCTTTTCCCCCAGCTCACTGGCCAGCCGTTCCGCCGCTGCGCGCGCGGCCAACCGGCGGGGTTCGAGCATCAGGATGGTCTGCCCGGCCAGCCACGGTTCGTTGAGCAAGGCCAAGGGTACGCGGGTGGTTTTACCGGCGCCGGGCGGAGCTTCGAGCACGGCTTCGTGGCGTGTAGCGAGGGCTTCACGCAGGGCGGGTAAAACTTCATCGATCGGCAAAGAAATCATGCTGGCTCCCAAACAGAGGCGCGAGTATAACGGCGAACTGTTTGTCGTAGTCTGGGCTCTAACCAGTAACGTTCTTGGCGTTCTACTCAGGAGATTTCATATGCGTGCTCCCTTTCGCCTGATTGGCGGTGTTCTGGTCGCAACCTTGCTGACTCAAGTGACCGCCTGCGGGTCGATTTTCTACCCCGACCGCCGTGGCCAGATCGAAGGCAAGATCGACCCGGCCATCGCCGCGCTCGATGCCGTGGGCCTGCTGTTCTACATCATCCCCGGCCTGATCGCGTTTGCCGTGGACTTCGCCACCGGCGCGATTTACTTCGAGCCGGGCAAGACCGCCCAGGTCGATCCGCAAAAGCTCAAGGACGCCATCGGCCCGGACGGCCAGGTCGATAACCGCAAGTTGCAGACTATTCTGGAAAGCGAGCTGGGTCGCAGCTTCCCGCTGGACGATCCACGCCTGATCCAGAGCAAAGGCAGCACCCAGCAACTGGCGATGTTCGGCCTGCAACCGGCCGCGTAATCCCTCCACGCGAAAGGACTCTTCAAGGAACGATGGCCACTATGACCTCCAGCTCCGAACACGCCCGCCTGCTGCGGCTGGCGACCCGTGCCTCGGTGGCGGTGGCATGCATGTTGATCATCGCCAAAGCCATCGCCTGGTGGCTGAGCGGCTCGGTGAGCATGCTCGCCGGGCTCACCGACTCGACACTCGACGGCGTCACCTCATTGCTCAACCTGCTGGCGGTGCATTACGCCCTGCGCCCCGCCGACAATGATCATCGCTACGGGCACGGCAAGGCCGAGTCGTTGGCGGGCATGGCCCAGGCGTTGTTCATTGGCGGCAGTGCGGTACTGATTGCGTTGCAGGCCTATGATCGGCTCAAACATCCCGAACCGGTCGGCGCACCGTGGATCAGTATCGGCGTGATTGTGTTCTCCCTCGTACTGACCCTGGCGTTGTTGATGTTTCAACATCGGGTGGTCAAGGCCACCGGCTCCAACGCGGTACGCGCCGACTCCCTGCACTACCGCTCGGACCTGCTGCTCAACGGCAGCATTCTGATCGCGCTGGTGCTGGCCGGGTATGGCCTGCATCAGGTCGACCCCTGGTTCGGTCTGGGAATCGCCGCCTACATTCTGTGGAGCGCTGTGCAGATCGCCCGGGAGAGCTTTGCGGTGTTGATGGATGAAGAACTGCCGCCGGAGGTCAGCCAGCACATGCTGGAATTGGCGTGCAGCGTGCCCGGCGTGCTGGGTGCCCATGACCTGCGCACGCGGATCTCCGGCAACCAGTGGTTTGTGCAGTTGCATCTGGAGCTGCCGGGGGAACTGACGCTGTCAGTGGCCCACGGCATCAGCGATCAGGCTGCCGCGGCCATTCACGACGCCTACCCGCGCGCCGAAGTGCTGGTGCACGCCGACCCGCAGGAAGTGGTGAAATCCGCTCGGGTTCAGTAGTTGACCTGATAACCACGACTGCTCAGGCAATTGCCCTGGGCCTGTCGGTAAGCTTGCACCACCGACGGGTCTGGCTGGTAGGTGGCGGTGCGTGGATCGAAACCACTCTGCTGCACCGCGTACTGATAACACTCGTAGCCATCGCGACTGACCTGCTCCGGCGACTGGCCGTTGGCCGGGTACGCCTCCACGTCATAACCATTGCTGGCGGCCGGTGGTGGCGACTGCAGTTGGCCAACCGGCGGCTCGACCACGACGTAATCCCGGGTGCTCTCCTGATAGGCGTAATACGAACCGGCCGCGAGGAACAGCAGCGCCCCGCCGATCCATATCTGCTCGGCGTAATCAGGAAGGTAGCTGACGCGAATCCCCCGAGGCGGCGCTACCACCTCATAACGCGGGCCCAGCGGGCGATACCAGTAGCCACCGGAATAGTAGTAATCCATGCCACGGTAAGGCACGCGCAAGTTACGCTCGGGGAAGCGGTCGATCACCTGTCCGGGGCGATACCTGGGGCCTGGCCCCCAGCCGTTACCGCGTCCACTCGGGCGTCCGTCCCAGTGATTGTCATGGGTCGGCGCACCGATATAGCCCTTCCAGCGCTGATTGTAATCGTTGCGATGCGGCTGATCCTGGTAGTGCTGATCCTGATAGTCACCGCGCCGCGGCGGCTGGGTCTGGCGCACGGTGTCGGGGCGGGGCTGGATCGGCATGTCAGTGGCCGGCAACTGCGGGGGCGGCGGCGGTGAGCGAACCGGGCTGTTGAAATCCGGCGCTGGACGGGGCTGCCTCTGGCTATTGTTCTGATGTTGATTCTGGCCGTTGTGCTCGTACTGGCGGTTGTCGTTGTTCTGCGCACGCGGCGGGTTCTGCGGCGGGCCGTTCTGCGGGCGTGGCTGGTTGTTGCCACCACGGCCCTGACTCCCCCCCTGGTTACCACCCTGATGCCCATCCTGGCCGTGCTGCCCGCCATCATGGCCACGGTTTTGCTGCTCATCGGCCAGCGTTTGCGCAGTGACACTGACACACAGCAAACCAACACCGGCCAAACGCCAGATGCGCGATTTCATGCTTATCCTCATTGCGGGTCAGGGCCTGTACGTAAGACTGGGAAAGCAGTGACCGGTTCTGCGACAGGTTATCAGTCGCGCAACTTATTTATTGAGGCCAGGAGGGTCAAATTCCACACGCAAGAAAAAGGGGAGACCCGTCGGCCTCCCCCTGGAGAACTTCGTCCTGGCTCAACGCTTGTGGCGCCGGCTCACCTCACGCCGTCTTCTGGACAGTGTGTAGCTCGGGGGCCGGCACATCCCCGGTGGGGGTGGCGACCGCGGCGGGCCTGATTGGGCGAGCCGCACTGGACTGTTTGTCCGAGCAGTGATTCTGGTGATAAGAATAGGCCGTGAGCGCCGACAGAGGATTGCGAAGATTGCTCAATTAAACATCACTTGCGCAATTTTTAACCCCGGATACATAATCTGCCGCAATAGTTACGACAAAGGACTGATTGATGAGCAAGCTCGATCGTTACGACCTGAGTATTTTGGCGGAATTGCAGCGCGACGCACGCATCTCCAACCAGGAGTTGGCCGAGCGCATCGGTCTGTCGCCTTCGCCGTGCTCGCGGCGGGTCAAGCAACTGGAAGACGACGGCTACATTTCCCGTCAGGTCGCCCTGCTCGACCGCAAAATGCTCGGCCTGAGCCTGACGGCCTACGTGCTGATCGGTATGGACCGTCATACGCCGGAACGTTTCGAGAACTTCGAAGCGGCCATTCGCACCTTGCCCCAAGTGCTCGAATGCAGCCTGGTGACCGGGATGGATGCCGACTATCAACTCAAGGTCGTGGTGCCGGACATGGATCACTACCAGAAACTGCTGCTCGGGCACCTGACCCGGATTGAAGGCGTGACCAGCGTGCGTTCGAGTTTTGTGCTGAACCAGGTTTTGAACAGCACCGAACTGCCTCTGACTCATCTGCGTAGCTGATGACGTCTTCGCGAGCAAGCCCGCTCCCACAATCGACCGCATTCTCATGGTAGAACTCGGTTAAATGTGGGAGCGGGCTTGCTCGCGAAGAGGCCGGCACAGGCGACGAATGACTGCGACACACCGACGCAGGTCAACTCACCGCCATTCTCCCTTGGCGTATACTCCCCGCGCCCTTTTAGCCTCGCTCGCGCTGGAGATGTTCGATGGATCCTGCAGTTTTTGAAGAGTGGATGATGACCGGTCTGGTCACGATCCTGATCATTTTCATGGGTTTCATCGTCTGGGATCTGGCGAAGAAGTCCAAGGCCGGGCGCTTTGGCTCGTTCATCCTGTTCTTCGTGCTGGGCCTGGGCGTGGCCGCGTTCATCATCAAGAGCGTGGTGATCGGCCTGATCGAATCCGGCACCTTATAAGCGCGCCGGTACTTCTTTCCACTGTCCCTGATCGAGCCCTTCGATCGTCCAGTCACCGATCCTGACCCGCACCAGGCGCAAGGTCGGCAAACCGACCGCAGCGGTCATGCGCCGCACCTGCCGGTTGCGCCCTTCGCGAATCACCAACTCCAGCCAGCTGGTCGGCACGCTTTTGCGAAAGCGCACCGGCGGATTGCGCGGCCATAGCTCGGGCTCGTCCAGTTGCCGCGCCTCGGCGGGCAAGGTCATGCCGTCATTCAATTCGACGCCGTCACGCAGGCGCTGCAATTGCTCGGCGCTCGGTTCGCCCTCGACCTGCACCCAATAGGTCTTGGCCAGTTTGTGCTTCGGGTCGGCGATTCGCGCCTGAAGCTGGCCGTCGTTGGTCAGCAACAACAAGCCTTCGCTGTCGCGATCCAACCGTCCCGCCGGATAGATTCCCGGTACATCGATGTAGTCCTTGAGCGTCGCGCGCCCTTCGCCGTCACTGAATTGCGTCAGCACATCGAAGGGTTTGTTGAACAGGATCAGCTTCGGCTCGGCCGGTGGTGCCTTGGCGACACGGCGCGGGGCTGCAGGCGACGGTTTCGTGCCTGGGCGGCGGGAAACGGGACGTTGAGGAGGACGAGACATGAGAAAGGAAACATCTAACGGTCAGGGCTGACAATGCTAGTGCCCCGACCGCTAAATGACCATCGCGAATCAGCGGAACGGCGGTTCGTCGAAGCTGCGCAGTTTGCGCGAGTGCAGTGAATTGAGTTCGGTGCGCAACAGATCCACCGCCTCGATACCGATCTTCAAGTGCTGGCTGACCGCGCGCTCATAGAAGGCGTTGGCCGAGCCCGGCAACTTGATTTCGCTGTGCAGCGGTTTGTCCGAGACGCAGAGCAGCGTGCCGTACGGCACCCGCAAACGATAACCCTGGGCGGCGATGGTGCCACTTTCCATGTCCACCGCCACGGCGCGGGACAGGTTGATCAGCGGCCGTTCCTGCGCCCAGCGCAGCTCCCAGTTACGGTCGTCGTAGGTCAGCACAGTGCCGGTGCGCAGGCGTTTTTTCAGTTCGTCGCCCTTCTCGCCGGTGATGTTGGCCGCCGCCTGCTGAAGCGCGAGTTGCACTTCGGCCAGGGCCGGAATCGGAATGTTTGGCGGCACGACCCGGTCGAGAATGCCGTCGCGGCGCATGTAGGCGTGGGCCAGCACGTAGTCGCCAATCGTCTGCGACTGACGCAGGCCACCGCAGTGGCCGATCATCAGCCAGCAATGCGGACGCAGAACGGCGAGGTGGTCGGTGATGTTCTTGGCGTTGGACGGGCCGACACCGATGTTGACCAGGGTCACGCCGTGGCCGTCACTGGCGATCAGGTGATAGGCCGGCATCTGGTAACGGTGCCAGACCACGCCGGCGGCAATCGCCGAGGCTTCGCCGTGATCCATGCTTTTTTCGATGATCACGTTACCCGGCAGCACCATGCGCACGAAGCGCGGGTCCTGGCGCAATTGTTCCAGGCCGTGGACGATGAACTGGTCGACATAGCGGTGGTAGTTGGTCAGCAGAATCCACGGTTGCACATGGCGCCAGTCGCTGCCGGTGTAATGCACCAGTCGGCGCAGGGAGAAATCCACCCGCGCGGCATCGAACAGCGCCAGGGGCAGCGGATCGGTGTTTTCCCAGTCGTACAAACCGTCGGCAATGCCGTCGGTCGCGGCCGACAGGTCGGTACTCGGGAACACCCGCGCCAGCACGGCGGCGGTGACGCCGGAACCTCCCAGTTCATCGCCCTGCTCGACCACATACGGATACGGGATGTTCTGCTGGCTGACACCGACTTCCACCGTCACGGTGAAGTCGTGCATCAACGGAACCAGTTGTTCCAGCAGGTACTTACGGAAAGCCGACGGATGGGTGACGGTGACACTGTAGGTGCCCGGCAGCTGGACCTTGGCATAGGCACGCGTGGTCTGCGGGACTTCGCCCTGGCAGTGGTAGGTCAGGCGCAGCTCGGGATACCGGAACAACGCCCGCTGCTCGGCATCAGGCTCGACGCGGTCCTTGAGGTAACGCTTGAGCGCCTGACTCAGCGCGGTGGTTGCACGATTGTGCAAGAGTGCAAGCCGATCCACGGCTTGCTCGGCGGTTTGAACGACAATAAAAGCTTCGGTCACGATCAGCATCCTGTGTTCTGACTTGCAGACCTTCATCTTGCCTGCATCGTCGCTTCACGGGAACAGTGATTGCTACACAAACCCCGGGGCGCGCCGCAGATCAAATGTGGGAGCGGGCTTGCTCGCGAAAGCGGTCTGTCAGTCACATCAAGGTTGAATGTGAAACCGCATTCGCGAGCAAGCCCGCTCCCACATTGGCCAGTGGTGACCTTGCACCTGGGATCAGAAACCCTGCGGGGTCGATCGGGCGACAATGGCTTCCACGTCCAGGCCGCGTGGCAACGCGCCGTACACCCGGCCGCCACCGTCCAGGCGACTGGCGATGAAGGCATCACTGACCACCGAATTCCCGGCTTCCAGCAGCAACTTGGCCTGCAACCCCAAGGCGATGTCTTCAGTCAGTTGCCGGGCGCGGTACTGAATGTCGCTGGTGTCCTTGAAGGCCGCCTGCAATTGCTGGATGTGCGCGGCAAGGCGCTTGTCGCCATGGCCGTCGCCCAACTCGCTGAACAGTGCATCGAGCACGCCCGGTTCTTTTGACAGGGCACGCAGCACGTCCAGGCACTGCACGTTGCCGGAACCTTCCCACGTCGAATTCACCGGCGCCTCGCGGTAAAGCCGCGGCAGAATGCTGTCTTCGACATAACCCGCGCCGCCCATGCATTCGGCGGCTTCATTGATCATCGCCGGCGCCCGCTTGCAGATCCAGTACTTGCCCACCGCCGTTACCAACCGGGCGAACCTGGCTTCCTGCGAATCATCCAGATGATCCAGCGCCCGGCCCATGCGCAGGCTCAAGGCCAGGGCGGCTTCGCTTTCCAGCGCCAGATCCGCCAGCACGTTCTGCATCAATGGCTGCTCGCTGAGCAGTTTGCCGCCGACCGAACGATGAGCGCAATGATGGCTGGCCTGGGTCAGTGCCTGACGCATCAGCGAACTGGAACCGACCATGCAATCGAAGCGGGTCATGGCGACCATCTCGATGATCGTCGGAACGCCACGCCCCTCTTCACCGATCATCCACGCCAGTGCGCCGCGGAACTCCACTTCGCTGGACGCGTTGGAGCAATTGCCGAGCTTGTTCTTCAGGCGCTGGATGTAGAACTGATTGCGTGTGTCGTCCGGGCGATGGCGCGGCAGCAGGAAACAGGTCAGGCCCTTGTCGGTCTGTGCCAGTGTCAGGAAGGCGTCGCACATCGGCGCCGAGCAAAACCACTTGTGCCCCACCAACTCATAGGCCTGGCCCGGACCGCTGGCTCCGACCGGATACGCCTTGGTGGTGTTGGCCCGCACATCGGTGCCGCCCTGCTTCTCGGTCATGGCCATGCCGATGGTGACCCCGGCCTTGTGGGCCATGCCGACGTTACGCGGGTCGTATTCGGTGGCGAGGATTTTCGGCAACCACTTTTGCGCCAGGTCCGGCTGCAGGCGCATGGCCGGAACGCTGGCGAAGGTCATGGTCAACGGACAGCCACTGCCGGCTTCGGCCTGGCTGTGCAGATACGACATGCTAGCGCGGGCCACATGAGCGCCGTCCTGCGGGTGCGCCCAGGGCAACGAGGTCAGGCCGTGCTCGACTGCCGTGCGCATCAGTTGGTGATAGGCCGGATGAAATTCCACCAGATCGATGCGATGACCAAAGCGGTCATGACTGTTGAACACCGGCTTGTTCTGATTGGCAAGGAACCCGGCTTCCATCAACGGACCACCGGCCAGCGCCCCGTAAGCGTCGATCCGCGATTCGGCCCAACCGGCCCCGAACCGCCGCGACCATTCTTGCAACGGCAAGTCGATGCGGTAGAGGTTGGCGCCGTCCAGGGACGGTGGCTGGTTGGTGACTTCGTGGGTTTCGGCAAACTGATGCAGGTTCATGACTGGGCTCCTTTGGTCGGCCAAGGGACTTCAGTTAAGCACCGCCCCTCAACCGAACAAAGTGTCATATCCGCCTAACTATCGGCGCTTTCGCCCTGTTGCGAGCAGAGCACCCGGCGGTAGAGTGCGGCCTGCAAGTCTTCGAATTTCACCGGCTTGCTCAAGTAATCAATCAACGCACCGGTCGGGCAGCGTTCACGGTCACCCCCCAGGGCGATCATGAACAACGGCAGCTCGGCATGGCCCGGCAGCGCGCGGATCCGGCAGCACAGCGACTCACCGTCCTGACGCGGCAGTTGGCAATCGACCAGCACCGCGTCAAACACTTCGCGCTGCAGGAGGTCGAGCGCGACATCGGCTCCGTCGGCCGTACGCACGCGGAACCCCAGCTTGAGCAACATGCCGCGCATCACCAACTGGCTGATGCTGTTGTCATCCACCAACAACACGGCACAATCCTGAGGCAAGCGCAGGCGCGGAAAATCCCGGGACATCAGCGGCGCCAGCGGGCGTTCGACCACCGGCAACCCGACTTCCACATCCAGCTGAAACCGACTGCCGCGTCCTGGCTCGGAACGATGCGTCAGGCGTCCGCCAAGCAATTCGACCAACTGTCGGCAAATCGCCAGACCAACACCCAGGCCGCCGTATTCACGGGTCATAGAGCCATCGACCTGGAAGAACCGTTGATACATCGTGGCCTCTCCCAGATCGGTGAAGCCAATGCCCGTGTCGATCACCGCAAAGGTCAACGCCAGCCGGTCGGGCCCAGTGGCATTGCCGGTCACCCGCAAGGCCAGGCCGCCGACCCGGGTGAACTTGATGGCGTTGTCCAGCAGACACTCCAGGCATTGCGCAATCTTGGCGTTGTCGCCGTGCACGCGATCTGGCACACCGGATGCGACATCGACCTTGAAGTCCAGCGACTTGCTCGAAGCGTTGCCCTCGAACTGCGTGCGCAGCGCCTCGACCATGCCGCGCAAGCTGAAAGTGTCGGTCGAGGCCTGGAGCTTGCCGGCCTGCAGTTCGGTGAGGGTCAGGATACCGTTGACCATGCGCATCATGTCCCGCGCCGACCCCGAAGCCGTCTGCTGATACTGCTCAAGCTCCGGGTCCATTTCGACCGTCTGCATCAATTCCAGTGAACCGATCACACCGTTCATGGGCGTGCGAAGTTCATGGGTCAGGGTGGCCAGGAATTCGTCCTTGAGCTTGTTACTGCGAGCCAGTTGCTGGTTGAGGATTTCAAGCTTCTGGCTGGCGTCGAACAGGGTTTGCGCCTGCTGCTCGCGCATGTCGTTAATGCGGTCGGCCAGTGCCAGGGACAACAACGCCACTTCGATGGCCGAGCCGATCTGGCTGGAATACATGGTCAGGAACACATTCGGCAGGTATCCAAGCACCATCAACGTATTGACGATGCCGCCGAGCAAAAACGCCGACCAGGCAATAATGAAATACCGCGCGACGCGCAGGCCCCGCAACCAGGCAAAGATCCCGGCGGCAAAAATCACCACCGTGAACGTCAGCGCCAGGGCCGTGGCCAGGCGCAAGGCCAGGGCGTAGCTGGTCATCAATGACAGGCCAACCACCAGCGCACTGAAGGCGACCAGCGCCAGCAACAAGCGATCGAGCCAGCGACTGTGGATAGCCATTTGCAGGAAACTGCGGGCGAACTGACTGCCGAACAGGCCCGCGCAGCCGATGAAAAACGGCGTCGCGGCGTTGGCCCACCAAGGGTTGTCCGGCCAGAAATACTGCACCGCCGCGCCATTGACCGACAGCTGATACAAGCCGAACGAAGCGATATAGAAGATGTAGTAGAGGTAACTGGTGTCGCGCACGCTGAGGTAGATGAACAGGTTGTAGACCAGCATCCCCAGCAACACGCCGTAGATCAGCCCCAGTACGTAGAGGCGCACAGGCTGCTCTTCGAGGTAGGCGGTGCTCGACCACAAGGTTACCGGTGCCTGGATCGAGCCTTCGCTTTGCAATCGCAGGAATAGGGTTTCGGCCTGCTCAGGTTTGAACGTCAGGTCGAACAGATAGTTGTTCTGACGAATCTCGCGGCTGGCGAAGGGCAAGGCATCGCCGGTCTGCCTGACCAACTGATAGTTGCCGGCCGCATCGGGCAAATAGAGATCGAGATGATCGAGGGGTGGATAGGCCAGTTCCAGCAGCCAGGTCCGTTGCGCCGCCGGATCGGTCGGACGGTAATGCAGGTCGATTTTCAGCCAGAACACCGAACGCGAGTACCCGGCGTTGAGCGTGTCTTTGTTGTGCGCCTTGAAGTTGCCGGCCGCCGCTTGCGCGCGGATATCCGCGATGGTCGCCTGACCACCTGCGTCCTCATAGACCTGCAGGGTTCGGCCCAAGGGGAGGCTCTGAGTGAACTCATCGAACTCGACGGCGTTTGCCAGGAGGGGCAAACACAACAGCAACATCAGCAAATAGCGCATTGAAGCCCCAGCGTGGCCTGTCCGGTTCTGTCAGGAAGCCCCCCCATTCCTTTTGAGCAGACGTAAAACCGGTATCACCTGTTATTGGTTTGGATCCACTCTAGCATAGCCGTTGATGGCCATTAAATACCATTGAAATATTTCCTACAAAGGCTCTAGAACGGGCGTTCCAGAGGAACTACCAGGACATAATCAGAGGCAGGCAAATCACTGCCACAATGGAACAGGCAGACTGGATGTCACCACACCCGAAAATCAACGTTTGGTGGTAAGCTCGCGCACCATGAATATCTACAGCTCTCGCCCCGTTGTCCTCTGTCTCTCCGGCCACGACCCAAGTGGTGGCGCCGGCTTGCAGGCAGATATCGAAGCCCTGCTCGCTCAGGGATGCCATGCGGCTCCGGCCGTCACCGCCCTGACCGTGCAAGACACCGTCAATGTCACTGACTTCCGCGTCCTCGACCGTGAGTGGGTACTGGCCCAGGCCAATGCCGTGCTCAACGATTCCGAAGTCGCGGCGGTCAAACTGGGCATGCTCGGTTCCCTGGAAATGGTCGACACCGTGGTCGAACTGCTTTCGGCGCACCCGCATTTGCCAGTGGTCTGCGACCCGGTGCTGCGCGCCGGCGGCGGCGGACGCCTGGGCAAGGACGAAGTCGGCTACGCCATGCGCGAACGCCTGCTGCCCTTGTCGATCATTGCCACTCCCAACCTTCCCGAAGCCCGGATCCTCGCCGAACTGCCCGAAGGCACCGCGGACGAGTGCGCTGAAAAACTCTTGCCGTTCGTCAAACACCTGCTGATCACCGGCGGCCATGGCGACGAAACCGAAATCCACAATCGCCTGTACAGCCGCGACGGCCTGCGCGAAACCTTTACCTGCCAGCGACTGCCCGGCAGCTATCACGGTTCCGGTTGCACCCTGGCCAGCGCACTGGCCGGTCGTCTGGCCCAGGGTGAAAACCTCGCCAGCGCCGTGCAGACCGCGCTTAACTACACATGGCGCACCCTGCGTGACGCCGAGCAGCTGGGCAAAGGCCAGTTTGTGCCGCGTCGCCTGCCGCTGGATTTCTGTTCGTAACTTCCTTTTGTAATGCGGTGAGGCTTGTCCGATGAAATTACGTGGCCTGTACGCCATTACCGACAGCCATTTGCTGGACGGTAAGTTGCTCAAGTACGTGGAGGCGGCGCTGGAAGGCGGCGTCACCTTGCTGCAGTACCGCGACAAAAGCAGCGACGAGGCCCGCCGCCTGCGTGAGGCCGAAGCCTTGCGCGAGCTTTGCGAACGCTACAAGACCCAGCTGATCATCAACGATGATGCCGAACTGGCCGCGCGCCTCAATGTAGGCGTGCACCTGGGTCAGACCGATGGCCCGCTGACTCCGGCCCGTGCACTGCTCGGGCGTCAGGCGATCATCGGTTCAACCTGCCACGCGCAGCTCGAACTGGCCGAACAGGCGGCCAAAGAAGGTGCCAGCTATGTCGCCTTCGGCCGCTTCTTCAACTCCAACACCAAGCCCGGCGCACCGACCTGCAGCCTCGAACTGCTCGACCAGGCGCGCAAGCAACTGCACCTGCCAATCTGCGCGATCGGCGGCATCACCCTGGACAACGCCGCCCCGCTGGTGGCCCATGGGGTCGATCTGCTGGCCGTGGTGCATGGCCTGTTCGGCGCCGAGAGCACGGCTGAAGTCACCCGCCGTGCCCGCGCCTTTAACGAATTACTTAAAATCTGAGAACCCGATCATGTCTCGTTCCGAAACGCTGTTTGCCAATGCCCAGAAACACATTCCCGGTGGCGTGAACTCGCCGGTTCGCGCGTTCAAGAGCGTCGGCGGCACGCCGTTGTTCTTCAAGCACGCCGAAGGCGCCTACGTCACCGACGAAGACGACAAGCGCTATGTGGATTACGTCGGCTCCTGGGGCCCGATGATCCTCGGCCACAGCCATCCGGATGTGCTGGACGCGGTGCGCAAGCAGCTGGAGCACGGCCTGTCCTACGGCGCGCCGACCGAGATGGAAACGCAGATGGCCGACCTGGTCTGCTCCCTCGTGCCGTCGATGGAAATGGTGCGCATGGTCAGCTCCGGCACCGAAGCGACCATGAGCGCCATTCGTCTGGCCCGAGGCTTCACCGGCCGCGACAGCATCATCAAGTTCGAAGGCTGCTACCACGGTCACTCCGACAGCCTGCTGGTCAAGGCCGGCTCGGGCGCACTGACCCAGGGCGTACCGAGTTCGGCCGGCGTACCGGCAGCGTTCGCCAAACACACCCTGACCCTGCCGTTCAACGACATCGACGCCGTTGCAGCCATGCTCGCCGAAGTCGGCCAGGATGTGGCTTGCATCATCGTCGAGCCAGTGGCCGGCAACATGAACTGCGTGCCGCCGGCACCGGGTTTCCTCGAAGGCCTGCGGACCCTGTGCGACAAGCACGGCGTGGTGCTGATTTTCGACGAAGTGATGACCGGTTTCCGCGTCGCCCTCGGCGGAGCCCAGGCGTACTACGGCGTGACGCCGGACCTGACCACCTTCGGCAAGATCATTGGTGGCGGCATGCCGGTCGGCTGCTTCGGCGGCAAGCGTGAAATCATGCAGCGCATCGCCCCGCTGGGTCCGGTCTACCAGGCCGGTACGCTGTCCGGTAACCCGCTGGCGATGGCCGCCGGCCTGACCACCCTGCGCCTGATCAGCCGTCCGGGCTTCCACGCCGAGCTGACCGACTACACCACTCGCCTGCTCGACGGCCTGCAACAGCGCGCCGATGCGGCGGGCATTCCGTTCGTGACCACACAAGCCGGCGGCATGTTCGGCCTGTACTTCAGTGGCGCCGACGACATCGTCACTTTCGATGACGTGATGGCCAGTGACGCAGCCCTGTTCGGCCGCTTCTTCCACCTGATGCTCGAAGGTGGCGTGTACCTGGCACCGAGTGCCTTCGAAGCCGGTTTCACTTCGATCGCCCACGGCGAAGCCGAACTGAAACTGACCCTGGACGCCGCCGAGCGTGCCTTCGCTGCCTTGAAATAACGCCGTAGCGCTGACGTTGGCCATTGCCAGCGTCAGCTTTCACCTACACGCCCGCCTCCATTCCTACACTGCCAGCAAAAATCCTCCGCAAAACGGGAGATATATTTCCCGCGCAGCAGAAAAACGAGTAAAGACTTTGTAAGGTTGGCCCTGCTTATTTCATAATGCGCGCTTATTGGATCCCTCGATGGGTCCGCGCGCCCTTCAGAGGTAAGTCGATTCCCATGAACCGCACCGGCCGCACCCTTGCACTGGGCTGCCTGTTGCTTCTTCAGCCCCTGCTCGCGCACGCACAAGCAGGCGGCAACTCGTTGTTGATCCCAGCGATGGGTCGCTGCATCCTCAATACCCAGCCGCAAGACCTGGAACAGGCGATCGCCGCCTGCCAGAAAGCGTCGGATGAAGGGGATGCGCAAGCGCAATACGAGTTGGGTGAATTCTACTACGAAGGCAAAAACGCACCGCGCGACCTCAATCAAGCCCTGAGCTATTTCGAAAAGGCTTCGCTGCAAGGCCATGCCCAGGCGCAATTCAAGCTCGGTACCATGTTCTTCCACGGCGAAGGCGTACCGGCCAATAACGTTCAGGCGTATATCCTGCTGAAGATGGCGGCGGTCAACGGCGCCGAAGACGCACTGGACACCGCCGACGAAGTCACCGAAAAAATGCCCCGCGAAGAGCTCGAACTCGCCACCCAGGTGCTCGGGCAAATTTTCCGTAAATATCTTATGGAGCTGCAGAGTGCCGATGGGCGTACGCCTTTCGCGCCTCTACCTTAAATTCTGCGGCGCTTTTTCCGGCCTCTTCGCGAGCAAGCCCGCTCCCACATTGGAATGCTATTCCCTGTGGGAGCGGGCTTGCTCGCGAATGAGGCAACCCGGTTTTGCGCCTTACTTCTCAGGCATCGGCATCGGAAACGGCATGACATTGCCGACCGCACCGCGGGCTTCGCTGATTTTCGGGGTCCCCAGACGCTCGACTTCGTCGATACGCACGATCGAATGCATCGGCACAAAACTACGCACCACGCCTTCGAACTGAGCCTTGAGCTTTTCTTCGCTCGGATCGACGACCACTTGCGTGCGCTCGCCAAAGACGAACTCTTCCACTTCCAGAAAGCCCCACAGATCACTTTGATAGATCTGCTTGGCGTACATTTCGAACACCTGGCCCTGGTTGAGGAAAATCACCTTGTAGATTGGAGCTTCACGTTTGGTCATGGTGGGCGGGTAACACATCAAGGGATAAAAAAGAGGGCGCGAACTATAGCATAGCCGCCGGACGCACAGCGGTAGGAACCTTGGAACATGTTCCCTATAATGCGCGGTTCTTTGAATCACGTGATGACTCTTTCCATGGCCAAGAAGCTTTACATCGAAACCCACGGTTGCCAGATGAACGAGTACGACAGCTCGCGCATGGTCGATCTGCTGGGTGAACATCAGGCCCTGGAAGTCACCGCGCGCGCTGAAGACGCCGACGTCATCCTGCTCAACACCTGCTCGATCCGCGAACGTGCGCAGGACCGCGTCTACTCCCAACTCGGGCGCTGGCGCGAACTGAAGCTGGCCAACCCGGACATGGTGATCGCCGTCGGCGGTTGCGTGGCCAGCCAGGAAGGTGCGGCCATCCGCGATCGCGCGCCGTACGTCGACGTGGTGTTCGGCCCGCAAACCCTGCACCGCCTGCCGGAAATGATCGACGCCGCACGCATCAGCAAGCTGCCGCAAGTCGACGTCTCGTTCCCGGAAATCGAAAAGTTCGACCATTTGCCCGAGCCGCGCATCGACGGCCCGAGCGCTTACGTGTCGGTGATGGAAGGCTGCAGCAAGTACTGCACGTTCTGCGTGGTGCCCTACACCCGCGGCGAAGAAGTCAGCCGGCCGTTCGACGACGTGATTGCCGAGATCATTCACCTGGCCGAAAACGGCGTGCGCGAAGTGACACTGCTGGGACAGAACGTCAACGGTTATCGCGGCCTCACCCATGACGGGCGCCTGGCGGATCTGGCCGAGCTGATCCGCGTGGTTGCCGCCGTCGATGGCATCGACCGCATCCGCTACACCACGTCGCATCCGCTGGAGTTCTCCGACAGCCTGATCCAGGCCCACGCCGATGTGCCGGAACTGGTCAAGCACCTGCACTTGCCAGTGCAGTCGGGCTCGGACCGCATCCTCGCCGCGATGAAGCGCAACCACACCGCGCTGGAATACAAATCCAAACTGCGCAAGCTGCGCGCCGCCGTGCCGGGCATCTGTATCAGCTCGGATTTCATCGTCGGCTTCCCGGGTGAGACCGAGAAAGACTTCGAGCAAACCATGAAGCTGATTGCCGACGTCGGTTTCGACTTTTCCTACTCGTTCGTCTATAGCCAACGCCCGGGCACACCGGCCGCCGACCTGGCCGATGACACGCCGGAAGAACTGAAAAAAGAGCGTCTGAACGCCCTGCAGCATCGCCTGAACCAGCAAGGTTTCGAGATCAGCCGACAAATGGTCGGTTCGATCCAGCGAATCCTGGTGACCGATTACTCGAAAAAAGACCCGGGCGAGCTCCAAGGCCGGACCGAGAATAACCGTATCGTCAACTTTCGCTGCGACAATCCGACCCTGATCGGCCAGTTCGCAGACGTGCGCATCGATGCCGCGCAGCCGCACTCGCTGCGGGGTTCGCTGATCCGATAACACCGAATATCCCTGTGGGAGCGGGCTTGCTCGCGAAGGCGGTCTGTCAGCACCCTTAAAGTCGACTGACACTCCGTCTTCGCGAGCAAGCCCGCTCCCACAGGTACAGCGCCAGAGACGGGAATGGGGTTGCCTCATTTAAGAGCTTTCGCACCCGCGCCACTGGCGTTATCCTTGATTTCATCTCAATTGCCCCAGGGCGGCTAAATACGACCTTGAACGCACCCATAGAACCACATCGTTTCATCCTCGAGCCTTTTGAAGCTCGCCGCTTCGCCAATCTGTGCGGGCAATTCGACGAGCACTTGCGCTTGATCGAACAACGCCTGACCATCGAGATCCGCAATCGCGGCAACCAATTCGAGCTGATCGGCGAGCCCAAACACACCACCTCCGCGGAAAACCTCCTGCGCCGCCTATACCGGGAAACCAAGGGTACCGAGCTGTCGCCAGACATGGTGCACCTGTTCCTGCAGGAATCTGCCGTGGAACAACTGGACAACCACTCCCCCGCCGAACCGTCCGTGGCGCTGCGCACCAAAAAAGGCATGATTCGCCCCCGCGGCTTGAATCAGCTGCGCTATGTGAAGGAAATCCTCGGTAACGACATCAACTTCGGCATCGGCCCGGCCGGTACCGGCAAGACCTATCTGGCCGTCGCCTGCGCAGTGGATGCACTGGAGCGCGAGCAGATTCGCCGCATCCTGCTGGTGCGCCCGGCGGTCGAAGCGGGTGAAAAACTCGGTTTCCTGCCCGGCGATCTGTCGCAGAAAATCGACCCGTACCTGCGCCCGCTCTATGACGCACTCTACGAAATGCTCGGCTTCGAATACGTCGCCAAGCTGATCGAGCGCCAGGTGATCGAAGTCGCGCCACTGGCTTACATGCGCGGCCGCACGCTGAACAACAGCTTCATCATTCTTGACGAAAGCCAGAATACCACGGTCGAGCAAATGAAGATGTTCCTGACCCGGATCGGCTTCGGCTCCACGGCCGTCATCACCGGGGACATCACCCAGGTCGACCTGCCACGCGGCACCAAGTCCGGCCTGCACCATGTGATTGAAGTGCTCAAGGAAGTGCCGGGGATCAGCTTCACCCATTTCCAGCCCAAGGACGTCGTGCGCCATCCGCTGGTACAGCGCATCGTTGAAGCCTACGAGCGCTTCGAAACCCGTGCGGCCGATGATGCAGCCGCCAAGGATAGCCGCCGCGATGCTTGAGCTTGACCTGCAAATCGCTACCCAAGCCCCTGCCCCCAGCGAAGCCGAGTTCCGCCAGTGGTGCGAACTGGCTTTGCGTCAGCGCAGCGCCGACTCGGAAATGACCATTCGCCTGGTCGACGAAGCCGAAGGACGCGAGCTGAACCACACCTGGCGGCAAAAGGATTACGCAACTAACGTCTTGTCATTCCCGGCCGATGTGCCGGATGAGTTCCTCGACATTCCGCTGCTGGGCGATCTGGTGATCTGCGTGGCGGTGGTCGAGCGTGAAGCCGCCGAACAAGGCAAGCAACTCAAGGCCCATTGGGCACACCTGGTGATTCACGGCTGCTTGCATCTGCTTGGTTACGACCATATTGATGACGACGAAGCCGAGGAGATGGAAGCACTGGAACGAACGTTGCTTGCAGAACTGGGCTTTCCCGATCCGTACGCGGACGACGAAACCGATTTATCCCCCACAGAAACAACAAAGGATTCAGAGTAATCGCTATGAGCGAAGATCGATCGAGCAACGGGCAGAAGTCATGGCTGGGGAAGCTCACCCAGGCTTTTGCCCACGAGCCGAAAAACCGCCAGGAGCTTTTGGAGCTGCTGCGCGATGCACACCAGAACAAACTGTTGGACAGCGAAGCGCTGGCCATCGTCGAAGGCGCCATCCAGGTGGCTGACTTGCAGGTGCGGGACATCATGGTCCCGCGCTCGCAAATGGTCAGCATCAAGGCGAACCAGACACCCCGCGAGTTCCTGCCCGCCGTGGTCGACTCGGCTCACTCGCGCTACCCGGTCATCGGCGAAAGCCACGATGACGTGATGGGCGTGCTGCTGGCCAAGGACCTGCTGCCCTTGATCCTCAAGGAGAACGGCGACAGCTTCAACATCAAGGATCTGCTGCGTCCGGCCACCTTCGTGCCGGAATCCAAGCGCCTTAACGTGCTGCTGCGCGAATTTCGCGCCAACCACAACCACATGGCCATCGTCATCGACGAGTACGGTGGCGTGGCAGGCCTGGTCACCATCGAAGACGTGCTGGAACAAATCGTCGGCGACATCGAAGACGAACACGATGTCGAAGAAGACAGCTATATCAAGCCGCTGCCGAGCGGTGATTTCCTGATCAAGGCCCTGACACCGATCGAGAACTTCAACGAATTTTTCGACAGCGAGTTCTCCGATGATGAATTCGACACCGTTGGCGGTCTGGTGATGAGTGCGTTCGGGCATCTGCCAAAACGTAACGAAATCACTGAAATCGGCCCATACCGCTTCCGCATCCTGAACGCCGACAGCCGTCGGATTCACTTGCTTCGCCTGACGCCCATTGCTCGCTAAGGATTGAAATGCGCTGGACAACCCGCCCCGGCTGGCCCGGTAACCTGCTGGCCGTGGCGGCCGGTGCAATCACCACCCTGGCCCTGGCGCCGTTCGATATCTGGCCACTGGCACTGCTCGCCGTCGGCCTGTTCTATGCCGGCCTGCGCGAACTGAGCCCACGTCAAGCCTTGGGTCGCGGCTGGTGTTTCGGTTTCGGCCTGTTCGGTGCCGGCACCAGCTGGATCTACTACAGCATTCATCACTTCGGCGGCGCTTCGGTATTGCTGGCCGGCTTCCTGATGCTGCTTTTCACGGCGGCGATTGCCTGGTTCTTTGCCCTGCCCGCCTGGATTTGGGCGCGCTGGCTGCGCCGCAATGAGGCGCCGCTGGCCGACGCCCTGGCCTTCGCTGCGCTGTGGGTCGCCCAGGAAGCCTTCCGCGGCTGGTTCCTGACCGGTTTCCCGTGGCTGTATTCCGGCTACAGCCAACTCGATGGCCCGCTGGCCGGGCTCGCGCCCCTTGGTGGGATGTGGCTGATTTCCTTCACCCTGGCCTTGACGGCAGCGCTGATCTACAACGGCTTGCGCCTGGTTCGCACGGGGCGCAAAGGCTTCATTGCTGCCGGTGTATTGCTGCTGGTCGGTCCATGGCTGCTCGGCATGGCGCTCAAACACCACGCCTGGACCAGCCCTTCGGGCCCGCCACTGAGCGTCGCCGCCATTCAGGGCAACATCGAACAAAGCATGAAGTGGGATCCTGCGCAGCTCAACGCGCAGTTGGCGCTGTACCGCGACATGAGCTTCAGCTCCAAACGCGTCGATCTGCTCATCTGGCCGGAAACAGCGATCCCGGTGCTCAAGGAGTCCGCCGAGGGCTACCTGAACATGATGGGCGACTTCGCGGCCGAACGTAAATCGGCGTTGATTACCGGCGTCCCGGTCCGCATGGAGGTACGCCACGAGAAGCGTTTCTTCAATGGCATCACCGTGACTGGTGAAGGCGACGGCACTTACCTGAAGCAGAAACTGGTGCCCTTTGGTGAATATGTTCCCTTGCAAGACATCCTGCGCGGGCTGATCGCCTTCTTCGACCTGCCAATGTCGGACTTCGCTCGCGGCCCGTCTGACCAGCCGCTACTGCAAGCCAAGGGCTATCAGATCGCGCCGTTCATCTGCTATGAAGTGGTTTATCCGGAGTTCGCCGCCAGCCTTGCCGCCCGCAGCGACCTGTTGCTGACCATCAGCAACGACACCTGGTTCGGCACCTCCATTGGCCCGCTGCAACACCTGCAGATGGCACAGATGCGCGCGCTGGAAGCCGGCCGCTGGATGATCCGCGCCACCAACAACGGCGTGTCCGGCCTGATCAACCCGTTCGGTCAGATTACCGATCAGATCCCGCAGTTCGAACGCGGCATCCTGTATGGCGAAGTGGTGCCGATGCACAACCTGACTCCGTACCTGGAATGGCGTTCATGGCCGCTGATCATTGTCTGTGTGCTGTTGTTTGGCTGGGCACTGATTGCCAGCCGGATGGCCAAGACCCTTTAAAAGCTTCGCGAGCAAGCCCGCTCCCACATTTGATCGGCGTCGTACACAAATACTGTGACCGACTTAGATCCAGTGTGGGAGCGGGCTTGCTCCGGGCGGCGATCCGACGAAGGCGGCATCACAGGCACCGGATCAATCAGTGCCGACATCACCTCGATAGAACAGCGAATAACCGACCTGCCCCACCGCCTCGTTCATCAACTGCCCGTTCTGCCAGATCGCCTTGAACTCCGGCATCCAGCCACCCAGCGGCCGCGCGTTATCGCCGCCCAGAAACCCTACCGGCGCCGGCACCACCTCAAAACCGGCCTTGCGAAAACTCCAAGCCGCCCGTGGCATATGCCAGGCCTGAGTCACGAGCACCACACGCTTGATGCCTTGGGGAAGCAACACCTCGGCGCTGAACTGCGCATTTTCCCAGGTCGTGCGGCTGCGCCCTTCCTGCCAGCGCACGCTCAAGCCAAAATCGTCACGCAAGGCGTCAGCCATCATCTGCGCCTCGCTGGGCGGTGTGCCGTAATGCAGACCGCCGCTGGTCAGTACCGGCAATCCGGAAGCCTTGGCCAGCCGCGCGGCAAAGCGCTGGCGCTCCAGACCGACGCCCGTGGGCTGGTCGGCACCCCAGGCCACGTCACCGCGCTCGCGCCCCGAGCCAAGGACCACGATCGCATCCGCACGTTGCCCCAGGACTGCCCACTCACTGCGGGCAAGCGGCGGCTCCCGCTCGAGCAGGCCGGCACCCCACTGCACAACCACCGGCAGGCTCATCAGCCAGAAACCACCCAGGCCCAGAGCAAAGCACACACCGGCAAGCCTCGGCCTTGAGCGGCGCAACCACCAGGCAAGCAAAAGCAGCAGCAACAGAATGCCGGGTGGCAATAGAAGTTGTTTTACGAAATAACGGAACGGCATCGAGCATCTCCTGGAGATGCCCGAAGCCTAAGTGGGTTGGCGCAATGCGACAATCAATATGGAAGGACTATGCTTCAAAAACTCATGGAGCATGGCACCGTGTCCTATTTGAACTGCAAAGACCGGACCTTTACCGCGTCTCTGCCGGGAACCTTGTCCTTGAGCCAGATGATCTTGGCTGAACGTGGTGCGTCGAGTTGCTTTACCGCTTCTGACAAGCATCCGTGCGACTCACGTTCGCTGCGATCCAGATACGCCTTGACCAGTGCAAACTCTGCGGGGCTCAGGCCGCGCAGTTCCAGCTCCAGAGGGCGTTCGTCGCGCAACCGGCCAGCGGTCCTTGCCGCTTCCAGGGCCAAGGCCAAACGATCGATCAGCCTTTCGTATAGCTCCGGTTTTGTAGCTTTTTGCTGTGACTCAACCATCCCTCACCTCATTGGAAGATATGACCTACTCCCCAGTTAGAGCTTAGCTTCCATGAACAAACCGGCTGAACGCCGCGACCAACGGCCCTCGCAGCGGTTTTCGCAGGACGTGTGGCAGCAATCAGGGTTTCCCTCGGTAGAGCGCGGTCATGTATGCTACGGCGCTTCCTGTAACTCCACTTCCAGCTCGGCTGGCCAGCGAAAACGCCAATGAGGCGGCTTCAACGTCCAGCGTTGCATTGAAGAGGATTAGGCCACCCCTATTCAGTTCAAAAGTAGCCATGCACGAACAATATCAGCCCCGTGAAATCGAAGCCGCCGCCCAGTCGTTCTGGGACGAGCAAAAGTCCTTTGAAGTCAGTGAACAGCCAGGCAAGGAGACCTACTACTGCCTGTCGATGTTCCCTTACCCCAGCGGCAAGCTACACATGGGGCATGTGCGCAACTACACCATCGGCGACGTGATCTCCCGCTACCAGCGCATGCAGGGCAAGAACGTTCTGCAACCGATGGGTTGGGACGCCTTCGGCATGCCGGCGGAAAACGCCGCGATGAAGAACAACGTAGCGCCCGCCAAGTGGACCTACGAAAACATCGCCTACATGAAAAGCCAGCTGCGCAGCCTGGGCCTGGCGGTGGACTGGTCGCGCGAAGTGACCACCTGCAAGCCCGATTACTACCGCTGGGAACAATGGCTGTTCACCCGCCTGTTCGAAAAAGGTGTGATCTACAAGAAAAGCGGCACCGTTAACTGGGACCCGGTCGACCAGACCGTCCTGGCCAACGAACAGGTGATCGACGGTCGCGGCTGGCGTTCCGGTGCACTGATCGAGAAGCGCGAAATTCCGATGTACTACTTCAAGATCACTGCCTACGCGGATGAACTGCTGGAAAGCCTCGACGAACTGACTGGCTGGCCTGAGCAGGTCAAGACCATGCAGCGCAACTGGATCGGCAAATCCCGCGGCATGGAAGTGCAGTTCCCGTACAACGTCGACTCCATCGGCGAAACCGGTGCACTGAAAGTCTTCACCACCCGTCCGGACACTTTAATGGGAGCGACTTACGTCGCCGTGGCCGCCGAACACCACCTGGCCACCCTCGCGGCACAGAACAATCCCGAGCTGCAAGCGTTCATCGCTGAATGCAAAGGCGGCAGCGTGGCTGAAGCCGACGTCGCCACCCAGGAGAAAAAAGGCCTGCCGACCGGCCTGTTCGTCGAGCATCCGCTGACCGGCGAAAAGCTGCCGGTATGGGTCGCCAACTATGTGCTGATGCATTACGGTGATGGCGCGGTAATGGCGGTTCCGGCCCACGACGAGCGCGATTTCGAATTCGCCCACAAATACAACCTGCCGGTCAAATCGGTCGTGCGCACCAGTTCCGGTGACACCAACCCCGCGCCATGGCAAGACGCCTACGGCGAGCACGGCACGCTGATCAATTCCGGCGAGTTCGACGGCCTCGACTTCGCGGGCGCCTTCGACGCCATCGAAGTCGCGCTGATCAAGAAAGAACTGGGCGCCTCGCGTACCCAGTTCCGCCTGCGCGACTGGGGCATCAGCCGTCAGCGCTACTGGGGCTGCCCGATCCCGATCATCCACTGCACCACCTGCGGTGACGTGCCGGTACCTGAAGATCAACTGCCGGTCGTGCTGCCGGAAGACGTGGTGCCGGATGGCGCCGGTTCGCCACTGGCGCGCATGCCCGAGTTCTACGAGTGCAGCTGCCCTAAATGCGGCGCGCCGGCCAAGCGCGAAACCGACACCATGGACACTTTCGTCGAGTCCTCGTGGTACTACGCCCGCTATGCCTCGCCACACTTCGAAGGCGGCCTGGTGGAAAAATCGGCGGCCGACCACTGGCTGCCGGTTGACCAGTACATCGGCGGTATCGAACACGCGATTCTTCACCTGCTGTACGCGCGCTTCTTCCACAAGCTGATGCGCGACGAAGGCCTGGTGAGCTCCAACGAGCCGTTCAAGAACCTGCTGACCCAGGGCATGGTGATCGCCGAGACTTACTATCGCCGCGAAGCCAATGGCGCCTACACCTGGTTCAACCCGGCGGACGTCGAGCTCGAGCGTGACAGCAAGGCCAAGGTCATCAGCGCCAAGTTGAAAGCTGACGGCCTGCCGGTGGAAATCGGCGGCACCGAGAAGATGGCCAAGTCGAAGAACAACGGCGTCGACCCACAGTCGATGATTGACCAGTTCGGCGCAGACACCTGCCGCCTGTTCATGATGTTCGCCTCGCCACCTGACATGAGCGCGGAATGGTCCGACTCCGGCGTAGAGGGCTCGCACCGATTCCTCAAGCGCGTCTGGCGTCTGGCTCAAGCACACGTCACTCAGGGCCTGCCGGGCAAACTGGACGTCGCCAGCCTGAATGACGAGCAGAAAGCCGTTCGTCGCTCGATCCACCTGGCCATCAAGCAGGCCAGCCAGGACGTCGGCCAGAACCACAAATTCAACACCGCCATCGCCCAGGTGATGACGCTGATGAACGTGCTGGAGAAAGCCGCACAAGGCACTGAACAGGATCGCGCGCTGGTTCAGGAAGGCCTGGAAACCGTGACCCTGCTGCTCGCCCCGATCACACCGCACATCAGCCACGAGCTGTGGCATCAACTGGGCCACGCTGATCCTGTGATCGACGCAGGTTGGCCGGTGCAGGACGACAGCGCACTGGTGCAGGACAGCCTGACGCTCGTCATCCAGGTCAACGGCAAGCTGCGTGGTCAGATCGAAATGCCGGCCAGTGCCAGCCGTGAAGAAGTCGAAGCCGCCGCCCGTGCCAACGAGAACGTCCTGCGCTTCGTCGACGGTCTGACCATTCGTAAAGTGATCGTAGTGCCCGGGAAACTGGTCAATATCGTCGCCAGCTAATTGGATCAGGCGCCAGGTGAGCCTGGCGCCGAGTAAAACCTTTCGGGCCGCTTGATCGGCCCACATGGTTTCAAGGGGAGCAACAAGATGATCAAACGCAATCTGCTGGTGATGGGCCTCGCGGTTCTGCTGAGCGCCTGCGGTTTCCAGCTGCGCGGTACCGGCACCAACGAACTGGCGATCAAGGAACTCGACCTGAGCGCCCGTAACGCTTATGGCGAAACCGTGACCCAGTTGCGTCGAGTACTGGAAGGCAGCGGCGTCAAGGTCTATACCGGCGCACCGTACAAACTGGTGCTGACCAATGAGCAGGAAAGCCAGCGCATCCTCAGCTACGCAGGCGCCAGCAGTACGGGCGAGTACCAGCTCACCACCGTGCTGAACTACGACATCCGTGGTCGCGGTGATCTGCCATTGTTGAGCGACAAGCTTGAAGTGCAGAAAGTCTTTATGCACGACGGCAGCAACCTGGTGGGGTCCGACCAGGAAGCCGCAACAGCCCGTGCGGAAGGCCGCCGGGAGATGGTTCAGCGCATGATGCTGCGTCTGGAACAACTGACCCCGGGCCAACTGGACCAGTTGCAGCAGACTGCCGAAGCCAAGGCCAAGGCTGACGCCGCGGCACTGGAAGCGGCACAAAAGGCTGAAGCGCAAACCCCGCGCCAGTCGCCTGTCGAACTGCCGCAGCAGTAAGACTTACGGGGCGCTCAGGCGCCCCGTTCGCCCTTTCTTATGAAGCTCGCCCCCGCCCAACTCGCCAAACACCTGCAAGGCGCCCTTGCGCCCGTCTACATCATCAGCGGCGATGACCCACTGCTGTGCCAGGAAGCGGCCGACGCCATCCGCACGGCTGCCCGTCAGCAGGGATTCGATGAACGCCAGGTGTTTGCCGCCGACGCCAATTTCGACTGGGGGACCTTGCTGCAAGCCGGTGCCAGCATGTCGTTGTTCGCCGAAAAGCGCCTGCTGGAGCTGCGCCTGCCTTCCGGCAAGCCTGGCGACAAAGGCGCCGCAGCACTTATCGAGTATTGCTCGCGCCCGGCCGACGACACCGTGCTGCTGATCAGCTTGCCGAAACTCGATGGCAGTGCACAGAAAACCAAGTGGGGCAAAGCGCTGGTCGAAGGACAGCAGACCCAGTTCGTGCAGATCTGGCCAGTCGATGTCGCCCAGTTGCCCAGCTGGATCCGCCAACGCCTGTCCCAGGCCGGGCTGTCCGCCAGCCAGGACGCGGTTGAGCTGATCGCAGCACGGGTCGAGGGCAACCTGCTGGCCGCCGCCCAGGAAATCGAAAAGCTCAAACTGATGGCCGAAGGGGGTCAGATCACCGTTGAAACGGTGCAGGCGGCGGTGGCCGACAGTGCGCGCTTCGACGTCTTTGGCCTGACCGATGCGGTGCTCAATGGTGAAGCGGCCCATGCGTTGCGCATGCTCGAAGGCTTGCGCGGCGAAGGCGTCGAGCCGCCGGTGATTCTCTGGGCCCTGGCCCGGGAGCTGCGACTGCTGGCCAATATTTCCCTGCAATACAGCCAGGGGACGCCGCTGGACAAGGCCTTCAGCCAGGCCAAACCGCCGGTCTGGGACAAACGTAAACCGTTGATGAGCAAAGCCCTGCAACGCTACTCGGCACAACGCTGGGCGCAACTGCTGCTGGAAGCGCAACGCATCGACGCGCAGATCAAGGGCCAGGCGGCGGGTTCGCCGTGGATGAGCTTGAGCCGGTTGACGTTGTTGATGGCCGGGCAGCGCTTAGCCCTACCCGCTGAATAACACCGCCCCCTGTAGGAGCGAGCTTGCTCGCGAAGCACCTGAGGGCAACGCGCTAAATCAGAAACTCTGGTGTTATCGTTAACGACCATCGCGAGCAAGCTCGCTCCTACAGAGAGCGGCGCTTTTTCTGATACTCACCGGGACTGGACATCCCCCCAACTTCGGCCGATGATTTGCCGCGCAAAATCCATTCACTTGCGAGAAATCATCATGAGCAAAAAGCCATCAACGCATGGCCCCAACAAGGCCAAATCCATCATTGCCCAGCCATTGTTCCGCAGCCGCCAGGAACGTCCCGCCAAGGGCAAAGGCAGTTATCGCCGCGAAGCCTTCCAGCCTGACAACTGGGAGGCTTCTTACTTTCTGGCTGCGTAAAGCAGAACCCCCCTTCAACATGTTAAGGTCTGTACCTGATTCGTACTCCCTGGACCCGTGCATGCCCTTTTGTCTTCCCCGTCGTTGGCACCTTCGCCAACTGATCGCTGCCTCCAGCCTTGTTTTGCTTGTCGCCTGCGCGGAAAAACCGACCGCAGCCGACGCTCAGCCGCTTCAGACGCTTCCTGTCGCCACCGCCCCGGCGGTTGTTCCGCCTGTGGTTCCGACGGGTGAGAACCTCGACATCCAGCCAACCCAGACCTTCGCCGAATGGCAGGCGGGTTTTCGCAAGGATGCCCTGGCCGCGGGTATCCGCGCCGATCTGTTTGATCGCGCTTTCGCCGATGTCAGCTTCGACCCCAGTGTAATTCGTGCCGACCGCAGCCAACCGGAATTCGCAAAGCCGGTGTGGGAATACCTGGATGGCGCCCTGTCGCCGCTGCGGGTACGTAAAGGCCAATCGCTGGTCAACCAGTACGCCGACATCCTGCAAAGCATCGAGCAGCGTTATGGCGTTGATCGTCAGGCGCTGGTGGCTGTGTGGGGCATGGAAAGCAACTTTGGCCAGTTCCAGGGCAGCAAGTCGGTGATCAACTCACTGGCGACCCTGGCCTATGAAGGCCGTCGCCCAGGTTTCGCCCACGCGCAATTGATTGCCGCCCTGCAAATCCTGCAACAAGGCGATATCGAGCCCGAGAAGATGCTGGGATCCTGGGCCGGCGCCATGGGCCAGACCCAGTTCATCCCGACCACCTACAACACCCATGCCGTGGACTTCGATGGTGACGGGCGGCGCGATATCTGGAGCAGTTCGGCCGATGCCCTGGCGTCTACTGCGCACTACCTGCAGAGTTCTGGCTGGCAGAGAGGCCAGCCATGGGGCTTTGAAGTCCAGCTGCCGAGCGGGTTCAACTACCTGCTGGCCGACGGCACGATTCGCAAGAGCGTCGCCGAATGGCGGCAACTTGGCATTACCCTGCCCAACGGTGGCCAGGTCCCGGCCGGCTCCGAGCAATTGTCCGCAGCCCTGCTGCTGCCGGCCGGTTACCGTGGCCCGGCGTTCCTGGTGCTCGATAACTTCCGGGCGATCCTCAAGTACAACAACTCGTCGTCCTACGCCCTGGGCGTGAGCCTGTTGTCCGAACGCTTCAATGGTGCGGGCTTGATCAGTGGCACGTGGCCAAAGGATGACCTGCCACTGAGCCGCACCGAGCGGATCGAGCTGCAAAACCTGCTGAGCGCGCAAAACTACGACGCTGGCACCGCCGACGGGATCATTGGCGCCAACACCCGCAAGGCGATTCGCAGCGCCCAGCAGTCGTTTGGCTGGCCAGCGGATGGCTACCCGACGCACAAGTTGCTGGAAGGGTTGCGCAACCGATAGTTTGTCGTATGGCTGGAACCGCTTTCGCGAGCAAGCCCGCTCCCACATTGATTTTGTGGCGCTCACAGATCAAATGTGGGAGCGGGCTTGCTCGCGAAGACTGAGTACCAGGCAACGAACATCTAACGTTTGGTCACCACATCCTGCTCCAGCATCAACTCCTTGTTCCCGGCATCCAAGCGCACCAACGCCCCCATGGGCAGCGTCAGATTCGGGTCGCAATGCCCGCTTCGCCACCCGGACAACACCGGAATTTTCAATGGCGCGAAGGTCTGCTTGAGCAACCTGTCCAGCGCGGCCACCTCCACTCCCGCCACATCCCCGACCAACACACCGCGCAGCTTGTGCAACGTACCCGCCAGCCGCAGATGGGTCAGCAACCGGTCGATGCGATACAGCGGCTCGTTGATGTCCTCGATCAACAGAATGACGCCCTCGGCATCAATCTCGTAGGGCGTGCCCATGGTCGCGGCGATCATGGCCAGATTGCCTCCGAGCAAGCGCCCATGAGCCACGCCCGGCTCGATCGTGGTCAGCGGGCAGGCCACCGGATGCGCCAGCACCGAGCCCGCCCTCACCTGCCCGCGCAGCATGTTGAAAAAGGAAGACTCCGTTGGTATTTGCTTGCCACCCAGCAGGTCGGCATTGAGCAATGGACCATGAAATGTCACGAAACCGGCATAACGACTGATCGCCAAATGCACGGCTGTGATGTCGCTGTAACCGATGAATGGCTTGGCATTGTCGCGCAGCAATTGGAAATCGATGCGATCAAGCAGCCGGGGCGTGCCGTAACCTCCGCGCAGGCAGATGATGGCATCGACTTCACGATCCGCGAACGCAGCGTGCAGGTCATTGAGCCGCACGTCGTCGCTGCCGGCCAGGTAGCCGTCTTTCTCGTAGACCCCGGGAAACACTTTCAGTGAGTAACCTCGGGCACACATCCATTGCACCGCCTTGTCGGTGTCCAGCGTCGCGGGACCGGCGGGTGCGATAACGCCGATCATGCCTTCCGACGGCAGTGCCGGGACGGGAGCATGGGGGCAAAGGGTGTGGGTCGGTCGAGCGGTCATTCGTGAATCTCCCTGTGTGAACACGTCAGCACACAGTAGTCAGGAACGGGGACAAACTGAAGAGGGCCAATCGCCCCGCAGGTTGCAGGAAAAAGCGGCCAGTGCCGTAGGCCGGGCAAAAAAACGCCCGCAAGGCTGAACACCGTGCGGGCGTTTTTCATTTGCGTGCGCAGATCAGGACGACATCAGCTCGGCCTTGACCAGCTTGGCCTGCTCGTCGGCGTGATACGAGGAGCGCACCAACGGACCCGAGGCAACGTTCTTGAAGCCCATCTTGTAGCCTTCCTCGGCGAACCAGGCGAAGGTGTCCGGGTGCACGAAGCGTTGCACCGGCAAGTGGCTGCGGGACGGTTGCAGGTACTGGCCCAGGGTCAGCATGTCGATGTCGTGCTCGCGCATGCGCTTCATGACTTCGATGACTTCTTCGTCGGTCTCGCCCAGGCCCAGCATCAGCCCGGACTTGGTCGGAATGTGCGGCATCATCTGCTTGAAGCGTTGCAGCAGGGTCAGCGACCACTGGTAGTCCGAACCCGGGCGCGCAGCCTTGTACAGGCGCGGCACGGTTTCCAGGTTGTGGTTGAACACATCCGGCGGCTCGGCGGCAGTGATTTCCAGGGCGATGTCCATGCGGCCACGGTAGTCCGGAACCAGGGTTTCGAGCTGCACGTTCGGCGACAGCTTGCGGATTTCGCGGATGCAGTCGGCAAAATGCTGGGCACCACCGTCGCGCAGGTCGTCGCGGTCCACCGAGGTGATCACCACGTACTTCAGGCGCAGGTCGGCAATGGCGATGGCCAGGCTTTCCGGTTCGTTGACGTCCAGTGGCTTCGGACGGCCGTGGCCGACGTCGCAGAACGGGCAACGACGGGTGCAGATGTCACCCATGATCATGAAGGTCGCGGTGCCGCCCGAGAAGCACTCACCCAGGTTCGGGCAGGAAGCCTCTTCGCACACGCTGTGCAGCTTGTGCTTGCGCAGCAGGGCCTTGATGCGGTCGACTTCCGGCGAAACCGGGATGCGCACACGAATCCAGTCCGGCTTCTTCGGCAGTTCGGTGGTCGGAATGATCTTCACCGGGATGCGTGCAACCTTTTCGGCGCCGCGCAGCTTGACGCCGGCTTCAACCTTGGGACGCGGGGCCGGGCGCTCGGTGACATCGAGCGTCGGGATCATGGTTTGCACTGCATCAGTAGTCATATCAGTCGATTCCGCCCGTGAGGGTCGTCTGCTCAGCATAGTCGAGGTGTTTGACGAGCTGCGCGCGCAGCCGGGCACTTACCTCGGCAAATTCAATCGATCCTGCGTGATCGCTCAGCTGGGTCATCGCCAGCCCGGCGTAGCCGCAGGGATTAATCCGTCGAAACGGTTCCAGGTTCATGTCCACGTTCAAGGCCAGGCCATGAAAGGAACAGCCGTGGCGGATCCGCAGACCCAGGGAGGCGATTTTCGCCCCGTCGACGTAGACACCCGGTGCATCGGGCTTGGCCGCGGCGGTGACACCGTAACTGGCCAGCAGCTCGATCAGGCATTGCTCCATCCGGCTGACCAGATCGCGCACGCCAAACCCGAGCCTGCGTACGTCCAGCAGCAGATAAGCCACCAACTGGCCGGGGCCGTGGTAGGTCACCTGCCCCCCACGATCGACCTGCACCACCGGAATGTCACCGGGAAGCAGCAGGTGTTCGGCCTTGCCGGCCTGGCCCTGGGTGAACACCGCCGGGTGCTCCACCAGCCAGACCTCGTCGGCAACATCGGTGCCGCGTTCGTTGGTAAAGCGTTGCATGGCATGCCAGACCGGCTCGTAAGCCATCTGGCCGAGCTCGCGAAAGCCCAGCGTGCCGGACATCACAACACCATGTGCACGAAACCGGTAGCCCGCAGTTCGCTGTTGATGTTGTACAGCTGGTCCTGGTCGGTCGCGACGATGTGCAACTGAATGGTAGTGTATTTGCCGTTGCTGCTCTGGCGCTCGTCAATACGCTCGTCGTTGATCTTGGCGTGCTTGCTGACGATGTCGATGATTCTGTCCTTGTTGCCCACGCCGGTGTCGCTGATCACCTTGACTGGATAATCAGTGGCAGGGAATTCGATCTTTGGCGCCTTTACTTCGGTATCGGTCATGGCGTAACGGCCTCGTAAGCGTAAGCCGTGGCGACGGCAAAGCCCCGCGCCGGATCAGCACGGGGTTTTGCAGAAGCACACTATCAGTTGAACAAGCCGTAGAAGAATAGACGGATGCTATCCCACATGCGACGGAAGATACCACCCTCTTCGACGCCATCCAGAGCGATCAGGTCGGCGCTGTGCACCACCTTGTCTTCCAGTTTGACTTCGACTTTACCGATCACGTCGCCCTTGGCGATTGGCGCAATCAGTTGCGGGTTCATGGTCATGCTGGCGGCGAGCTTTTTCAGCTGGCCTTTTGGCAGGGTCATGGTCAGGTCTTCAGCCAGACCGGCCTTGACCTGGTTGGTGGCGCCTTTCCAGACCGGAGCCTGGGCCAGTTCGGTGCCCTTCTGATAGAAGGTCTGGGTTTCGAAGAAACGGAAACCGTAGGTCAGCAGCTTCTGGGTTTCGGCGGCACGGGCCACTTCGCTGTTGGTGCCGAACACCACGGCGATCAGACGCATGCCGTCACGTACGGCCGAAGACACCATGCAGTAGCCGGCTTCATCGGTGTGACCGGTCTTCAGGCCGTCGACAGTCTTGTCGCGCCACAGCAGCAGGTTACGGTTGGGTTGCTTGATGCCGTTCCAGAAGAACTCTTTCTGCGAGTAGATCGCGTAGTGAGCCGGGTCTTCGTGAATGATCGCGCGGGCCAGAACAGCCATGTCGTGAGCCGACGAATAGTGCTCAGGATTCGGCAGACCGGTCGGGTTCATGAAGTGGCTGTTGGTCATGCCCAGGTCAGCCACGGTCTTGTTCATCATGTCGGCGAAGGCGTCTTCGCTGCCGGCGATGTGCTCGGAGAGCGCGACGCTGGCGTCGTTGCCCGACTGGATGATGATGCCGTGCAGCAGGTCGCTGACAGTGACTTGCGAACCCACCTTGATGAACATCCGCGAACCACCGGTGCGCCAGGCGTTTTCGCTGACGGTCACCGGGTCGTTTTCACCGATCTGGCCACGACGGATTTCCAGGGTCGCAATGTACGCGGTCATCAGCTTGGTCAAGCTGGCCGGTGGCAGACGCTGGTCACCATTGTTCTCGACCAGCACGTTGCCGCTGCTGGCATCCATGAGCACGTAGGCCTTGGCAGCCAATTGTGGTGGCGAAGGCATCATCTCGGCCGCAAAAGCGGCGGGTGAGAGAAGCAGCGGGACTAACAGGAACAGGCGTTTGGCAAAGGTGGTGATGTTCATCCGTCTCTCGAAATCGCTAATGGAAACTGCCCGAGGGCAAAACTAATCAGATGACTTTCTAACGAGTCATCGCGTGTTCAGTTGCTCACTCTGTAACCCTTGCCGGGCTTTTGTTCTTCAACGAGCCAACAACCTGATTCACCCCCCAATCGCTGGTGAATCGTCAATCAAGTTCTACGTGTTGCTTACTCCGTGACCACACTTGGCGAACCAAGGTTGGCCAGGCGCACGCTGTTCTGTACCTGGGCAATTTCACCCGGCGAACCGATCGGTCCCATGCGCACCCGATGCAGGGTCTGCTGATTGCGCACGATCGAGCTGATGAACACCGGAGCGCTCACCATCCCGCTGAGCTTCGACCTCAGCAGTTCTGCAGCGTCCGGGTTGGCGAACGCGCCCACCTGCAGATACTGGCCAGAGGCTGGTGCAGAAGCGTTTTTTTTTGCATCGAGCTGAACCGGCACTACCGCAGCGGCGTGTTGCTGCGGCGGCGGAGTCCATTGCTCGACGGTGCCGGCCGAAGCCGTGATCACCGGGGCGCTATTCTGCGCGACTTTCGGTTCGTTGAGCATTAATGGTGCCGGACGGCCCTTGGCAGCCCACCATTGCTGTGGATCGATGCCCTCGACCTTGACCCGTGCGGTGCCGGTTTCAGCGTAGCCGAGCTTCTTGGCGGCCGCGTACGACAAGTCGATGATCCGGTCGGAGTAGAACGGCCCACGGTCGTTGACCCGCAGGATCACGGTCTTGTTGTTGTCCAGGTTGGTCACCCGAACGTAACTTGGCAGCGGCAAAGTCTTGTGAGCGGCACTCATGCCGTACAGGTCATAGACTTCGCCATTGGCGGTGTTCTGGCCATGGAATTTGGTGCCGTACCAAGACGCCGTACCCGACTGCACGTAGGTCCTGGACTCTTGCAGCGGAAAGTAGGTTTTGCCCAGTACCGAGTACGGGGCGGCCTTGTACGGACCGGTGTGCAGGGTCGGCGTGGCGTCCGGGATACGCGACACATCGACGTCCCACCATGGCGCGCCATCCTTGTGGGCACGGTTGATGTCCAGCCCCGGCGTCGCGCGTACGGCGGTGGTGGACTTCGGGGCCGGCGCGCGGCTGGTCGAACAACTGGCGACCAGCACTGCCAGCGCGGCGCATGCCATCAGCTTCAGGGGTTTATTGATAGGCAATGCCCGCATTACTTGACGCCCCGTGCTTGGACCAGCTGTTCAGACAGTTGATGTACGGCCATGGCGTACATCACGCTGCGGTTATAACGCGTGATCACGTAAAAATTCTTCAGGCCCATCCAGTACTCGGGGCCATTGTCGCCTTCCAGGCGGAAAGCAGTAACCGGCATATCATCGCGCAGCGCATCATGACTTGACCACCCCAGGGCTCGCAACTCCCCGACGGTTTTCGTCGGTTCGATGCCTGCGGTCAAACCTTCGTCAACCTGATCGCCACGGACATCGGCGCGGCTGACCACCGGTTCGCCAGCGACCCAGCCATGACGCTTGAAGTAACTGGCGACACTGCCAATGGCATCGTCCGGGTTGGTCCAGATATTGATATGGCCATCACCGTCGAAATCCACCGCATACGCGCGAAAACTACTCGGCATGAATTGCGGCAACCCCATTGCGCCAGCGTATGAGCCTTTGAGCGTCAACGGATCGACCTGCTCTTCGCGGGCCAGCAGCAGGAACTCACGCAATTCCTTGCGGAAAAACTCGGCACGGGGAGGATAGTCGAAACCCAGTGTCGACAAGGCATCGATCACCCGGAAATTTCCGGTATTACGGCCGAAAAAGGTTTCAACGCCGATGATCGAGACAATCACCTGGGCCGGCACGCCGTACTCCTGCTCGGCACGCGCAAGCACCGCTTCGTGCTGACGCCAGAAGTCCACCCCGCGGGCTATGCGCGCATCAGTGATGAACATCGGGCGATACTCGCTCCACTGCTTGACCCGTTCGGCAGGTTTCGAGATGGCGTCCAGAATCGACTGCTTGCGCTCGGCTTCGCGGAACACGCCCATCAATTGTTCACCGGCGAAACCGTAGTCGCGGGTCATTTCACCGACGAATTCGGCCACCTGGGGTGAGCCTTCGTAGTCGCCGGCCAACGCTTCCTGCCCGCTGCCAAGGATGCTTACCAGGCTGACCCATGGCGCATATCGAGTCGCCCAGCCACGCATTACTTGCATTGAAAATTTCACCTTATTCAAACCTGCGCGATCCACTTGCGATGGGTATGGATCGACATCAAAACCCCAAACGCTGACAGCAGCGTCACCAGCGAAGTTCCTCCGTAGCTAATGAACGGCAACGGCACCCCCACCACCGGCAACAGGCCACTGACCATACCGATGTTGACGAAAACATAAACAAAAAACGTCATGGTCAGGCTGCCCGCGAGCAACTTGCCGAACAATGTCTGCGCCTGGGCAGTAATCACCAGACCGCGGCCAATCAACAGCAGGTAGATCAGCAGCAACGCACAGATCCCCACCAGGCCGAACTCTTCACCCAGTACGGCAATGATGAAATCGGTATGGCTTTCCGGCAGGAAGTCCAGGTGCGACTGGGTGCCCAGCAACCACCCCTTGCCGAACACACCACCGGAGCCGATGGCGGCCTTGGACTGGATGATGTTCCAGCCCGTACCGAGCGGATCGCTCTCCGGGTCGAGGAATGTCAGGATTCGCTGCTTCTGGTAGTCGTGCATGATGAAGAACCACATGGCAATCGCCACGGGAACGGCGGCAGCCAGCACGGTGAGGATCCAGCGCCAGCGCAAGCCACCCATGAACAGCACGAAAGCGCCGCCGGCCAGGATCAGCAGCGAGGTGCCAAGGTCCGGTTGCCGCACGATCAGAATGAACGGCACGCCGATCAGCATCAGACTGACGCCCACGTGCTTGAGCTGGGGCGGCAAGGTGCGCTTGGACAAATACCAGGCAATGGTCGCCGGCATCAGGATCTTCATGAACTCCGAGGGCTGGAAGCGGATCACCCCGGGAATGTTGATCCAGCGGGTAGCGCCCATGGCGTTGTGGCCCATGATGTCCACCACCAGCAACAACATCACCCCGACCACGTAGCCCAACGGCACCCAGCGCGCCATGAAGCGCGGCTCGAACTGGGCGATGACGATCATCGACACCAGGCCGATGCCGAACGAAGTGGCCTGCTTGCCCAGCAGATCCCAGCTCTTGCCGCTGGCCGAATACAGCACGAACAGGCTGCCGGCGGCGAGGGTCAGCAGCAGGATCAGCAGCGGGCCGTCGATGTGCAGGCGTTGCAGCAGCGTCGCACGGCGACGCATCACATCCTCACTGGAGAGCATGCGATCGAAGTTATTCATCACGGGCTGTAGCCTCTGCACTGATAGGGCTGGCGTATTCGGGCTTCAACCGACCGTCCTGGTCCAAGAGCCAGGCATCCATGACTTGACGCACCACTGGCGCAGCGACACCGGAACCGGACTCGCCGTTCTCGACCATCACCGACACCACGATTTTCGGATCGTCGGCCGGCGCGAAGCCAACGAACAAGGCGTGGTCGCGATGGCGCTCCTGAACCTTGGAACGGTCATACTTCTCACCCTGTTTGATCGCGACCACCTGGGCCGTACCCGACTTGCCGGCGATTCGGTATTGCGCGCCGATCGAGGCTTTGCGCGCCGTACCACGGGCACCATGCATAACCTGCTGCATGCCGTGGTTGACCTTGGTCCAGTCCGACGGGTCGCGCAGGATGATGTCCGGCATCGGATTCTCATCCACCGGTTTCACACCCTCGATGGTCTTGGCCAGGTGCGGACGATTCCAGATGCCTTTGTTGGCCACCAGTGCGGTGGCCTGGGCCAACTGCAACGGAGTCGACTGCATATAGCCCTGGCCGATCCCCAGAATCAGCGTCTCGCCCGGGAACCATGCCTGGCGACGGGTCGCACGCTTCCATTCGCGGGAC
Organism: Pseudomonas sp. FW305-70; assembly: GCF_058783925.1. Classification (NCBI taxonomy): domain Bacteria; kingdom Pseudomonadati; phylum Pseudomonadota; class Gammaproteobacteria; order Pseudomonadales; family Pseudomonadaceae; genus Pseudomonas; species Pseudomonas sp. FW305-70. Next base: position 120,733 of record NZ_JBYSYZ010000003.1, on the reverse strand, counting down.
GGCATCAACCCCGGCGACTCTTCGAACATGTCCAGGGAGACTTTCTGGCCAATGCCGAACTTGGTCATGTACGCCGACAACCGGTCGATCCCCAGCTTGTGCGCCAGATCATAGAAGTAGGTGTCGTTGGAACGCATGATCGCTGTGTCGAGGTCGACAAAGCCGTCGCCGGTACGGTTCCAGTTACGGTATTTGTGATCGTAGTTGGGCAGCATGTAGTAACCGGGGTCGAACACTCGGGTCGACGCCGTCACCACGCCGGCATCCAGACCGGCAATCGCCACCGCGGGCTTGATGGTCGAGCCCGGCGGGTACAGACCGCGCAGCACGCGGTTGAACAGCGGCCGATCGATGGAATCGCGCAGCTCGGAATAGGCCTTGAAACTGATGCCGGTGACGAACAGGTTCGGGTCGAAACTCGGTTGGCTGACCATCGCCAGCACTTCGCCGGTTTTCGGGTCCAGCGCGACCACCGCGCCACGGCGACCACCGAGCGCAGCCTCGGCGGCCTCCTGCAATTTGATGTCCAGGCTCAGGACGATGTCCTTGCCGGGAATCGGATCGGTACGCTTGAGCACGCGCAGTACGCGGCCCCGGGCGTTGGTCTCGACTTCCTCGTAACCCACCTGGCCGTGCAGTTCGGGCTCGTAGAAGCGCTCAATGCCGGTTTTGCCGATGTGGTGGGTGCCGCTGTAGTTGACCGGGTCCAGCGACTTGAGCTCTTTCTCGTTGATCCGCCCCATGTAGCCCACCGAGTGCGCAAAGTGCGCGCCCTGCGGGTAGTGACGAACCAGTTGCGCGACCACTTCCACGCCCGGCAGGCGGAACTGGTTCACGGCAATCCGGGCGATCTGCTCTTCGGTCAGCTCAAACAGGATCGGCACCGGCTCGAACGGCCGGCGCCCCTGACGCATGCGCTTCTCGAAGATCACCCGATCCTCGGGGGTCAGTTCCAGCACTTCGACGATCACGTCGAGCACCTGCTGCCAGTCGCCGGACCGCTCGCGGGTCATGCTCAGGCTGAAGCTGGGCCGGTTATCGGCGATCACCACGCCATTGCGGTCGAAAATCAAGCCACGGGTCGGCGGAATCGGCTGCACATGGACGCGGTTGTTTTCCGACAGGGTCGAGTGGTAGTCGTACTGGATCACCTGCAGGAAATACAGGCGCGCAATCAGCACGCCGATCAGCGCCACCACTGCAATGGCCCCGAACACGACGCGGCCACGCACCAGACGGGCGTCTTTTTCGTGGTCCTTGATGCGGATCGGCTGGGACATGAGGGCAGAACTACTTGTGGTAAGGGTGACCGGACAGCACGGTCCAGGCACGGTACAACTGTTCGCCGATCAGAATCCGCACCAACGGGTGCGGCAGGGTCAGCGGCGACAACGACCAGCGCTGGTCGGCCCGGGCACAGACTTCCGGCGCCAGCCCTTCGGGGCCGCCGACCATGAAGTTGACGGTGCGCGAGTCCAGCCGCCAGCGATCGAGTTCGACCGCCAGTTGCTCGGTGCTCCAGGGCTTGCCATGGACTTCGAGGGTAACAACGCGCTCGTTCGGCCCGACCTTGGCCAGCATGGCTTCGCCTTCCTGACGGATGAAGCGGGCCACGTCGGCATTCTTGCCACGGGTATTGAGCGGTATTTCCACCAGTTCCAGCGCCAGTTCGGACGGAAGACGCTTGGCATATTCATGCCAGCCTTCTTCCACCCACTTGGGCATGCGTGAACCGACGGCGATCAGTCGCAGTCGCACAGCGGTCCCTTATTCCTGGTCTTTGTTGAGCTTGTTGAAGTGCTCGTGACCAACTTCAGGGCTGTGGTGCTTGCCATCGGCCGCACGGCTCTGCTCGGCACCTTTCCAGAGGCGCTCCAGGTCGTAGAACTGACGGGCGTTGGAAGTCATCATGTGAACGATCACGTCGTCCATGTCCAACAACACCCAGTCGCTGTCGCCCTTGCCTTCTTCACCCAGCGGCTTGATGCCCAGGGCTTTGACGGCCTCGCGGACCTTGTCCAGCATCGCGCCGATCTGGCGGTTGGAGGTACCGGTGGCGATGATCATGTAGTCAGTGATGCTCTGCTTGTCGCGAACATCGATCACCAGCACGTCCTGGGCCTTGACGTCTTCCAGGGCGGCTACGGCGATCTTGACCAGTTCGTCGCCCTTAGGCGGCTCGGCGGCGAGGACCTTTTCCGGCAGCGGGGCGCTCTTGAATGTGCCTTTGCGTTTTACTTTGCTTTCGTTGTTGCTCGTCATATAAAACTCGTTTTGCTCGTTTGTTCGGGCGCTTCAATACACGTTGTTGCCACGTGCCTTGAGGCACTCCTATTCAGTTCGACGCACGGTAGAGCCCGTGCGCATCGATGTAGGCCAGGACCGCGTCGGGCACCAGGAAACGTACCGACTTACCGCTGGCCAGCAGTTGACGGATCTGGGTGGCGGATACCGCGAGCGGTGTCTGCCAGACGAATGCAATCTGTCCGCTCGGCCCTTTGAGGGCCAGCGGGTCGCTCACCGAGCGCGCTGCCAGCAGGTTGCGCAAGGCATCCGGCGGTTCGCTGTCGGCATCCGGGCGTTGCAACACCAGGATATGGCAATGCTGGAGCAACTCTTCCCAGCGATGCCAAGTGGGCAGGCCGCAAAAAGCGTCCCAGCCCAAAAGCAGAAAAACCTGGTCGGATACGGCCAGTTCGGCGCGCATCAGTTCCAGGGTATCAATGGTGTAGGACGGTTTGTCCCGCTGCAATTCGCGGGCGTCCACCACCAACGGCGCCACACCGGCCACCGCGCACTCAACCATCGCCAGACGGTCTTTTGCCGACACCTGCGGCTTGTCCCGATGGGGCGGCCTGGCACTGGGTGTCAGACGCAGCTCATCAAGCGCCAGGGTTTCGGCGACTTCCAGTGCACCGCGCAAATGGCCGATGTGCACCGGGTCGAACGTTCCGCCCAGCACGCCAATGCGGCGAGGGGCTGGCTCGCTGACGATGACCGGGGCTGACGGGTCGAAGTCGCCCAAGTCAGACCGGCTCCTGTCCGCGCAGCTGCCCGTCGCCGACCACGATGTACTTCTCGCAGGTCAGTCCTTCGAGGCCCACCGGGCCACGGGCGTGCAGCTTATCAGTAGAAATGCCGATCTCGGCACCCAATCCGTATTCGAAGCCATCGGCGAAGCATGTCGGGGTGTTGATCATCACCGACGACGAGTCGACTTCAGCCACGAAACGCCGGGTGTCGCCCTGGTGTTCGCTGACAATCGAATCGGTGTGGTGAGAGCCGTAACGGTTGATGTGCTCGATGGCCTGTTCCAGACCGTCGACCACGCGGATCGACAGAATCGGCGCCAGGTACTCGGTGCTCCAGTCTTCCTCGGTGGCCGGCACGGCATCGATGATCGCCCGGGTACGCTCGCAACCGCGCAGCTCGACGCCTTTTTCGCGGAACTGGGCGGCCATCGCGGGCAGGAAATCCTTGGCGACGGTTTGATCCACCAGCAGCGTTTCCATGGCACCGCAGATGCCATAACGATACGTCTTGGCGTTGAACGCGATGCGCTGGGCCTTGGCCAGGTCGGCGTGCTCACTCACGTAAACGTGGCAAATGCCGTCCAGGTGCTTGATCACCGGCACGCGGGCATCACGACTGACGCGCTCGATCAGGCCTCGGCCGCCACGGGGCACGATGACATCGACGTATTCAGGCATGGCGATCAACGCGCCGACGGCAGCTCGGTCCGTGGTTTCAACCACTTGCACCACGGCGGCGGGCAGACCGGCTTCGGCCAGGCCGCGCTGGATGCAGGCGGCGATGGCCCGATTGGAATGAATGGCCTCTGAACCGCCACGCAGGATGGTCGCGTTGCCGGACTTCAGGCACAGACTGGCGGCATCGATGGTCACGTTCGGCCGCGACTCGTAGATGATTCCGATCACGCCCAGTGGCACGCGCATCTTGCCGACCTGAATACCCGACGGACGGAAACTCATGTCGCGGATCGCGCCGACCGGGTCCGGCAGGGCCGCCACCTGGCGCAGGCCGACGATCATGCCGTCAATACGCGCCGGTGTCAGCGCCAGACGTTCAAGGAGGGCCGGCTCCAGACCATTGGCGCGACCGGCGGCCAGATCCAGCTCATTGGCCGCCGTCAGTTCGGTGCGGGCAGCGTCCAGCGCATTGGCAGCGGCCTGCAGGGCGCGGTTTTTCTGCGCGGTGCTGGCGCGGCCGATCACGCGGGAAGCTTCGCGGGCAGCGCAACCCAGGCGGGTCATGTAATCAAGAACGGACTCAGTCATGGTCTGGCGTGGTCTTTGATAAGGTCTTGGTAAAGAGTAAAGCGGCAGATTATAGCTGTCGCGTCCCGGGACTAACAGCGGTGACGGGCGGATGGTCGAAATGGAGGGGTATTTGCCGACGTTCAGCCGGGATTAAGCTGCAAATTGTTATCATCACGACTCATTCAGCCCTGACAAATGCCGGTCATCATGTCCAACCTGACTGTTCGAGCGTCCGCCGTGAGCCTGCCCACGGGCCTCCCGGACGCGTTTTTCGACCGTGACGCGCAAACTCTGGCCCGGGACTTACTGGGCAAAATCATTCGCCATCGAGTGGGCGACCTGTGGCTCAGCGCCCGGATCATCGAGACCGAAGCCTATTACTGCGCGGAAAAAGGCAGCCACGCGTCCCTCGGCTACACAGAAAAGCGTAAGGCTTTGTTTCTGGATGGCGGCCACATCTATATGTATTACGCCCGGGGCGGAGACTCCCTTAATTTCAGCGCCCAGGGGCCCGGTAACGCCGTGCTGATCAAGTCTGCCTATCCGTGGGTGGATGAACTGAGCGGGCCGGCCAGCCTGGCACAGATGCTGTTGAACAATCCCGACGCCCAGGGTCACCCTCGCCCGTCACAAAAGCTCTGCGCCGGGCAAACCCTGCTCTGCAAGGCGCTGGGTCTGAAAGTTCCGGTGTGGGACGCCAAACGCTTCGACCATGAAGTGCTGCTGGTGGAGCATGTCGGCCAGACGCCCGCCCACATCATCCAGACCACACGTCTGGGTATCCCTCACGGACGCGATGAACACCTGATGTACCGCTTCGTCGACGGAACCTACGCGGCTTACTGCACGCGGAACCCGCTGCGTCGAGGGCAAGTCGAAGGTCGCGATTATTTTGTGCTGTCCTGAAATTGACTCAGACTTGATGCAAACGGAACCTCCTGTGGGAGCGGGCTTGCCCGCGAAGGCGGAGTGTCAGGCAACGTCAATATCGACCGAAAGGTCCCATTCGCGGGCAAGCCCGCTCCCACAGGGGTCAGTGGCGCATTCAACGTTGCACTCATCCCCTGGAAGCAATTGAACATTTGATGGAGTGGTTTTTATGGGCCCATGGCTCGATAGCGTGACCGGATGGTTGGCGCTCAACCCGCAATGGCTGGCAGCAGCGGTATTCATCGTAGCCTTTGTGGAATGCCTGGCGATTGCCGGGCTGATCGTTCCCGGCACGGTGCTGCTGTTCGCCGTGGCGGTACTGGCAGGCAGTGGCGCGCTGACGCTCAGTGAGACGCTCTTGCTGGGTTTCGTCGCCGGGGTGCTGGGTGACGTCGTTTCGTATTTTCTGGGGCGGCACTTCCATCAGAACATCCGGCGCCTGCCGGGCTTGCGCCATCATCCGGAATGGATCGCCGGGGCCGAGTCATATTTCCAGCGCTACGGCATCGCCAGCCTGCTGGTTGGGCGCTTTATCGGCCCCCTGCGGCCAATGCTGCCGATGGTGGCCGGAATGTGCGACATGCCTTTCCCGCGTTTCTTCGCCGTCAGCCTGTTGGCCGGCGCAGGCTGGTCGGTGGCTTATCTGATGCCTGGCTGGGCCACGGGCGCGGCAATCCGCTTGCCGTTGCCCGAAGGCTTCTGGCTCCAGGCCGGGGTTGTTGCCGGCAGCATTGCTCTGATGGTCGGCTTGAGCGCGACCAGCAGCCTGCGCCGACATCGCCGCGCGACGCTGTTCATTACAGGGATGAGTCTTCTGATTCTGGCGGGGCTGTTTATCGGATATTCGCACCTGTCCGCACTCGATCAAGGCGTGATGACACTGGTGCAGGAACATCGTAAACCGTTGCTGGATGAAGTGGCGGTGGTCTTCACGCTGATCGGCGAATTCCGCAACATGTTGCTGTTCAGTGCGCTGCTGACCGGTTTGCTGCTGCTGATGCGGCAATGGCGGCACGCGATTTTCGCGGGCAGCACACTGCTCTTCACGGCCCTGGCCAATACCGCGACCAAATACTTTTTCGCCCGCCTGCGCCCCGAAGTGTTGAGCGATCCGCTCACCAGCTACAGCATGCCCAGCGGCCATGCTTCAGGGTCTTTCGCGCTGTTCCTCACCCTCGCCGTTCTGGCCGGCCGCGGGCAACCGCCCCGGATGCGCCTGACCTGGTTATTGGTGGGATGCCTGCCCGCACTGGCGATTTCGCTTTCGCGTGTCTACCTCGGTGCGCATTGGCCGACGGATGTATTGGCCGGCGCAATGCTGGCGGCGTGTGTCTGCGGGGCCAGCCTGTGGCTGATCCAGCGCAAGGAACCGCTCAACGCCTTGCCGCCCAAGGTCTGGTGGCTGGTACTCCCAGCCTTGGTGGCATTGTTCGGGTTCTTCGTGTTGCGGCATTTGCCGCATACGATGTTGAGATATGCTTATTAAGCGTGCTACTTACGCTGCACACCAACTTACCCCCCCAAAAAAACAACCCCGATCGTAATGATCGGGATTGTTTTTACAAGCGATTATTTGGCTTTTAACCTTTGAAGCGACCCACCAACCTGAAACAACACATGTTTAACTCAAAGGCGGAAGCCCATTCATAAAGTCCTCACCGCGCTTCTCAAGGTATTTATCCAAGCGCCCATAATATTGTCGGAATATGGTATCAAGCTCCTTTCCCACCTTATCCCTGACGTCAACATATCTGGCATCCGGATTGACCTCAAGCAACTCATCGGCCATTTGACTCCAGACAAGGAACCGAATCAAATAAGATTCTTTCTCCTGCGAGTGATGAATCAACGCCACATCAACAACATCATTATTCATAATTTAAACTCTCCTTGTTATTATCAACCCCAAACCTGGGGCACACGGAGAACTTAAATAAAACAACTCTCCACTACAAGACCTCAAACTTTTAAAATCAGAACAAAATAATTAAGCAAACAACTCACCTTGTAATTCATCCAACAATGCCTGAATCGCATCCAGTCGCTGCTGTGGATCGTCGAGTTGCAGCAGGTCGATCTTGTCCAGCTCAGCGAAAGGCAGCAGGTACGCCAACTGATTAGCCAGCGATTGCTGCCCGGTCGCCTCCGTGCCCATGTTCAAGGCCTCGACCATCGGGTGTTCAGCCAGGGCCTTGAGCAACGCCACCAGATCGGCATCCTCGTCCTGCAGCGGTTGCTCCGGCTCGTCTTCCAGCCACTCGACCTCGGCAACGGTCAACTGATCCCGCTGCACTTCGGTGCGCAAAACGTGAAAGCGCCGCCCGCCCTGCACCCGAATCCCCAGCAGGCCGTTGTCCTGCTGTTTGAAATCAGTGATCAGCGCTTCACAACCCACCAGCGCGTAGCCGGCCGGGGCGATTCCGACTTCTTCGCCGTCGAGGATGCACACCACGCCGAACCCGCCACCCTGCTTCATGCAGCGGCCGATCATGTCCAGATAGCGCGCCTCGAAGATCTGCAAGTCGAGGATGCAACCTGGGAACAGCACTGTGTTCAACGGAAAAAGCGGCAGACTCATAGACATTTCCTTACACGACCATCGACACCGCCAGCGGCAGGAAAACCGCCGTGGCCACACCCATCAGGCTCATCGCCAGCGCCGCGAAGGCGCCGCACTCTTCACTTTCCTGCAACGCCACCGACGTGCCGACCGCGTGGGCCGTCATGCCCAGTGCCATGCCCCTGGCTTCCGGGCTGTGCACACCGAGGCGAGTCAACAGGGCCGGGCCGAAAATCGCCCCGATCACACCGGTAATCAGGACGAACACCGCTGCCAGCGCCGCGACCCCACCGATCTGTTCAGCCACCAGCATCGCAATCGGCGACGTCACCGACTTCGGCGCCATGGTCATCAGGATCATGTGCTCGGCACCGAACCACCAGCCCAGCAACACGCCCATCCCCGTGGCCACCACCCCGCCTATCACCAGCGTAGTAAATATCGGCCAGAACAACTGCCGAATCCGTCGCAGGTTCAGATAAAGCGGCACCGCCAGCGCGACAGTGGCCGGACCGAGCAGGATGCTCAAGATCTCGGTGCTCTTGCGGTACTCGGCGTAAGTCAGGCCGCAACCCACCAGCACACCGATCACCAGCAACATGGAGACCAGCACCGGCTGCAAAAAGATCCAGCGGGTTTTCTCGAATGCCGCAAGGACGAGTTGATAGGCACCGAGGGTGATACCGATGCCGAATAACGGATGGTGAATCACCGAGGCCCAGGCGCCGTGCCAGTCGAAAATCATTGGTTGTCCTCGGAGTGCGCGTGACGCTTGACCATGCGCTGCATCAGCACCCCGGCGAAGGCCATCGAAAGCAACAGCGACAACACCAGCGCACCGACGATGGCCCAGAAGTCCGCCGCGATATCAGCGGCATACACCATCACGCCCACGGCCGGCGGCACCAGCAACAGCGGCAGGTAGCGCAGCAGGCTGCCGGCCGCCAGGTTCAGTGGCTCGCCGACCTGTCCGCGGCAGATGAGGTACACCAGCAACAGCAGCAACCCCACAATCGGCCCCGGCAGCACAGGCAGAAACAAATGATTGATCGCCGTGCCGAGCAATTGGAACAGCACCAGCCACGTCAGGCCCCGTAACAGCATCAAAGATCTCCCGCAAAATCCGTCACCCGCATTGGCTTGGCATTATAAGCATGCTCGCGCTATGGACCGGCATTCGCCAAAAGCATGGCCAGTTGACCGCAGCGTTCAGCCATGTTGATCTAAAGTGGTAAGCCGGGAGGTCAAATCCCCCCAACTCAAAACTATAAAACCGATGAACCCAAGGAGAGTCTCAATGCCCTATGTTCCAGTTGCAGAGCTCAAAGATTATGTCGGCAAGGAACTTGGACGTTCCGAATGGCTCACCATCGATCAGGACCGCATCAACCTGTTCGCCGAAGCCACAGGGGATTTCCAGTTCATCCACGTCGACCCGGTCAAGGCCGCGCAAACGCCATTTGGCAGCACTATCGCTCACGGCTTTCTGTCGTTGTCGCTGATTCCGAAATTGATGGAAGACATCCTCGTCATGCCCGAAGGCTTGAAGATGGTGGTCAACTACGGCCTCGACAGCGTGCGCTTCATCCAGCCGGTCAAGGTCAATTCGCGGGTACGGCTGAAGGTCGACCTGACCGAAGTCATCGAGAAGAAACCCGGCCAATGGCTGCTCAAGGCCACCACCACCCTGGAAATCGAAGGTTCGGACAAACCGGCGTATATCGCCGAACCCCTGTCCCTGTGCTTCGTGTAAACCTTCCGGGATGCGAAGCAGCGCCTGCTGTTTCGCGCCCTCTTGCGGTACCTCGCCCTATATAAGGACCCATGGCTGCGGCATACTCCTTCGCCTAATTGCCCGGAATCCGCTATGCGCCCACTTGCACTCCTTGCCTTGACCCTGATGCTCACCGCTTGCGGCGACGGCGAATCGCCTTTGCCCCCCGACGCACGCCTGCCGGACGGCGGACGCTATCGCGGTGACCTGGTCAATGGCTTGCTGCAAGGCAAGGGTCGCATCGACTACCCGAACGGCAGCTGGTACGCAGGAGAATTCGACAAAGGCCAGTGGCAGGGCCAGGGCGAATGGCATGGCAGCAATGGCGAAGTCTATCGCGGGCAGTTCAATCAGGGACTGTTCGACGGTCAGGGAGCACTGACCACCAACGCCAACAGCTACAGCGGCGGCTTCAAGGCGGGTCGCCGCGACGGCGAAGGCACGCTCAAAGAAAACGGCATGAGCTACCGCGGTGAGTTCAAGGCCGATCAGTACGCCGGCCTGGGTCGCCTGGAACTCGAAGACGGCAGCTCCTATCAGGGCCAGTTCGCCCACGGCAAACCCAATGGCGAAGGCCAGCGCGGTGACGGTAACGGCAATCAGTTCACCGGGCACTTTGTCGACGGCCAACTGGAAGGCAACGGCACGTTCAACAGCGCCGATGGCGACATCTATGTCGGCAGTTTCAAGAACAATCAACTGCACGGCAAAGGCCGCTACGAAAACGCCGACGGCGATGTGTGGCTGGGCCAGTTCAAGGAAGGTTCGCTGAACGGCAAGGGCGAGTTGATCGGCACTGACGGCAGCCACTACATCGGCCACTTCAACGACTGGCGCTTTTCCGGCCAGGGCCGACTGAACCTCGCCGACGGCAGCTTTTACACCGGCCAGTTCGACAACGACAGCTATCAGGGGCGGGGCACGCTGGTGCTGACCGATGGCACTGTGCTCAGCGGCACCTGGATCAATGGCCAGCGCGTGCGCGACGCCGAGGGCAAACTGTTGCCCGACACACTCGAACTCGGTCTGCTGGCACAGGGGCGCCTGCTCGACGCAGCGCTGGCCAACATTCCACCCTCGACCCCGGCGGTGGAGCTGTATTCGTTGACCCTGGGCGGTGATGGCAAGCAAAGCGTGTTTCTGCGCGAGTCCGACTACGTCGCCAATATGCTCTCCACCCGTTTCGGCGCCTTCGGCCAGATCCGCCTGGTGAACCATCGTGACCACCTCGCCGACCGCCCGATGGCTACCCGCGAGAACTTGCGTCGCGCCGCCCTGGCGCTGGCCGAACGCAGCGGTCCGGAAGACCTGATTTTTATCTACCTGACCAGCCATGGCACCAGCGAACACGAACTGGTACTGGACCAGCCGCGCATGGAACTGGCCGATCTGCCAGCCGACGAATTGGCCGCTGTTCTCGCCCCGCTGAAAAACCGCGACAAGGTCATCGTGATTTCGTCCTGCTACTCCGGCGGTTTCATCCCCGCGCTCAAGGATGAACGGACCCTGCTCATGACAGCCTCGCGGGCCGACCGAGTCTCCTTCGGCTGCTCGGAGGAAGCCAACTTCACCTACTTCGGCGATGCCCTGTTCGTCCAGGCCCTGAACCAGACCGATGATCTGGAACAAGCCTTCAAACGGGCCAAGGCCACTGTCGCCGAACGTGAGCTGGCGGACGGCTTCGAAGCCTCCGAACCTCAGATCTGGGCACCGAAAACCGTCCTCTCGCACTGGCAACTATTGCGCAAACAACAGGCACGAAAAGCGCTGCAAAGTGCATCCATGCAAAGCAAGGATGCAAACAGCAACTAAGCTGAACAGTATCAAGGGAGAAACACTATGTACTTGACGCCTCAGCATGTGCTGCTCGCCGGAGCCACCGGTTTGACGGGTGAACATCTGCTCGATCGCTTGCTCAGCGAGCCAACGATCACCCGGGTATTGGCCCCCTCACGCCGGCCACTGGCCGAACACCCGCACCTGGAAAACCCGGTCGGCGACCCGACGGCATTCCTGCCACAACTGAACGGGCGGGTCGATATAGCCTATTGCTGCCTGGGTACCACGATCAAGCAGGCAGGCTCGGAGCAGGCGTTTCGCGCAGTGGACCTGGACATGGTGGTGGCATTCGCCAAACGCGCACGGGAGATGGGCGCACGGCACCTGATCGTAATCAGTGCGCTGGGAGCCGATCGCAGGTCCTCGATTTTCTACAACCGGGTCAAAGGCGAGATGGAGTACGCATTGCGCGCGCAGGACTGGCCGCAGCTGACTATTTGCCGCCCTTCGCTGTTGCTGGGTGATCGCGTTGAGCCGCGCCTGGCCGAGAAAGTCGCCGGCCCCTTGTCACGCCTGATCCCCGGCAAATACCACGGCATCGAAGCCTGCCAACTGGCCCGCGCCATGTGGCGTCTTGCACTCGAAGAGCAGGACGGCGTGCGGATTGTCGAGTCGGATGAGTTGCGCAAACTCGGAAAATAATCCGCGGACCTGTGGCGAGGGGGCAAGCCCCCTCGCCACAACGCGCCCTTACAACCCACCCGTTGCCTGAAAATTCACCCCGATCACCGTCAGCAACGACAGCGGCAACAGCAGTGTGTCGAGCAACGCACTGGCCGGCAGATCAACGCCCGGATAGCTCGGCGCTTGCGCGCCGAAACGGTCCATCGCGCAACAACCGCCATTCATCGCATACAAATCCAGCCGCGTCCCGGCGTACACCACCGGCGCCCCCGGCTTGGCTGCATCGAGTGTACGCACCGTGGCGCACCCGGCCAATTGCAGCGCCAGCACCATCACCAGCAGCTTATTCATCGCTGGTCAGATGATGCTCGCCCCAACGCGGCAGCATGTCCTGTGGAATATTCAGCAAGTTAAGGATCCGTGCCACGACGAAATCGATCAGGTCGTCGATGGTTTGCGGCTGATGATAAAAGCCCGGTGATGCCGGCAGGATTGTCACGCCCATGTTCGACAACTTGAGCATGTGCTCCAGGTGAATGCTCGAATACGGCGCCTCGCGAGGCACAAGAATCAGCTGGCGACGCTCTTTGAGCGTCACATCGGCGGCACGCTCGATCAGGTTGTTACAGGCGCCGGTAGCGATCGCCGACAAGGTGCCAGTGGAACACGGCACCACCACCATCGCCGCTGGCGCACCGGAACCCGAGGCCACCGGCGACATCCAGTCTTCCCTGCCGTACACCCGAATCTGCCCGGCAACGGCCCCCGTGTATTCGGTGAGGAATGCCTGCATCATCTGCGGTTTGGACGGCAGCGTGACGTCGGTTTCGGTCGCCATCACCAACTGCGCCGCCCTGGAAATCAGGAAGTGCACTTCACGATCTTCCCGCACCAGGCAGTCGAGCAGGCGTAAACCGTACTGGGCGCCTGAAGCGCCGGTCATCGCCAGGGTGATGCGGTCCGGGCCGTTGTTCATTTGAGTGCCTCGGCCAACTTGCCATGAAGGCCGCCGAAGCCGCCGTTGCTCATGATGACCACGTGAGTGCCGGGTTGGGCCTGGCTCTTCACACGATCGATGATGCCCTCAAGGGAATCGCTGACAATCGACGGCACAGTGCACAGCGCCGCAGTGCCCGCCAGGTCCCAGCCGAGGTTGGCGGGTGCGTACCAGATCACCTGATCGGCATCGACCACGCTTTCCGGCAGTCCGTCACGGTGCGCACCAAGCTTCATGGAGTTGGAACGTGGCTCGATGATCGCGATCAACGGTGCATCGGCGATGCGCTTGCGCAGGCCGTCCAGCGTGGTGGCGATGGCGGTCGGGTGGTGAGCGAAGTCGTCATAGATGGTGATGCCACGGACTTCCGCGACTTTCTCCATCCGGCGTTTAACGCTTTTGAAGGCGCTCAACGCAGCAATGCCCATGGACGGCACCACACCGACATGGCGTGCGGCGGCAAGGGTTGCCAGGGCGTTGGCGACGTTGTGCTGGCCAGTCATGTCCCACTCGACCACTCCCTGGGCAACACCGTCGAACATCACTTCGAACTTCGAGCCATCTTCACTGAGCAATTTGACCTGCCACTGACCGCCGGCACCGGTAGTCTGCACCGGGGTCCAGCAACCCATTTCAATGACTCGCTGCAACGCCGGTTCAGTGGTCGGATGAATCACCAGGCCTTCGCTCGGGATGGTCCGCACCAGGTGATGGAACTGGCGCTCGATGGCTGGCAGGTCCGGGAAGATGTCCGCGTGATCGAACTCAAGGTTGTTCAGGATTGCCGTGCGCGGGCGGTAATGTACGAACTTGGAGCGCTTGTCGAAGAACGCACTGTCGTATTCGTCGGCTTCGATGACGAAGAAGGGTGTATCACCCAGGCGTGCCGACACCGAGAAGTTTTGCGGTACGCCGCCGATCAGGAAGCCCGGGGCCATGCCTGCATGCTCCAGCACCCAGGCCAGCATGCTGCTGGTGGTGGTCTTGCCGTGCGTACCGGCAACGGCCAGCACCCAACGACCTTGCAGCACGTGATCGGCCAGCCATTGCGGGCCGGAAACGTACGGCAGGCCTTTGTTCAGCACGTACTCCACCGCCGGGTTACCCCGGGACATGGCGTTGCCGATCACCACCAGATCGGGGGCCGGATCGAGTTGCGCCGGGTCATAGCCTTGAGTCAACTCGATGCCCTGGGCTTGCAGCTGAGTACTCATCGGCGGATAGACGTTGGCATCGGAGCCGGTCACGTGATGGCCCAGCTCTTTGGCCAGAACCGCCATCGAGCCCATGAAAGTCCCGCAGATACCCAGAATATGAATGTGCATTAGTCGACCTCTTAAAACATGGCCGCAGGTTAGCGTAGGGTAGGGAAAATCGCACCTGATGTTTCAGATCTGAAGACGCCTTCGCGAGCAAGCCCGCTCCCACATTTTGCTCGGAGGTGTTCACACAGTTGTGTTCACTATAGAACCAGGGTGGGAGCGGGCTTGCTCGCGAATGGCCGCGACACGGTTTACCGGGCGATACCGTGCTTACGCAGCTTGCGATACAGGGTATTGCGACTGACCCCAAGCTGCTCCGCCGTATGCGTCATATGCCAGCGCGTCTGCTCCAGCGTCGTGAGCAACGCCAGCCGCTCGGCATCTTCCAGCGGATGCTCCGACACCTCTTCAATCGTCGACACCACCGGCCGTGCCTGTCGAATCATCGCCGGCAAATCTTCCAGGCCGATCCGTCCGCCCTCACACAGAGCTGCCAGCGTACGCAGCACATTTCGTAACTGGCGCACGTTGCCTGGCCAGGCAAATCCCAACAAGGCCTCGCGTGCCGGCCCGTCAATCGACACCGCTTCTCCGTGCGCCTCTTCGGCCAGTAAAAAATCGAGCAACTGCGATTTGTCACTGCGATCACGCAAAGCCGGCAGCGCGACTTCCAGCCCGTTGAGGCGGTAATACAAATCCTCGCGGAAGCTGCCGTCCTGCACGCGATCCAGCAAATTACGGTGGGTGGCGCTGATGATCCGCACGTTTACCGCTTCCGGCTCGCCACCGATCGGCACCACCTGCCGGTCCTCCAGCACCCTGAGCAATCGCGTCTGCAGGGCCAGTGGCATGTCACCGATTTCATCAAGGAACAAGGTCCCGCCGTCGGCCTGTTGCAACTTGCCACGCATGCCTTCCTTGCGCGCACCGGTGAAGCTGCCGCCACGGTAACCGAACAGCTCGCTTTCGATCAGGCTCTCGGGAATGGCCGCGCAATTGAGGGCGACGAAGGCTTTCTCCGCCCGCTGGCTAGCGTGGTGCAGCGCTTTGGCAAAGGCCTCCTTGCCGGACCCGGTTTCGCCGTTGATCAGCAATGGCACGTCGCGCTCGTACACGCGCAAGGCCTTGCGAAAGTCGGCCTGCAAGGTCGCATCATCCAGGCAAATGCCCGACAGGCGCGGTGCCGGTGCAGCCTTGGGAGCAGGCTCCATCGGAATCGGCAGCGACCGCCGCGCCTCGCCGCGCAATACCGCGAACAACTTGCGACCATCACGGGTACGCAATGGCCAACTGGCTGCGGCATTGATACTCGCCCGCCCCAGCAACTCATCGAGCGAGCAATCGAAAAACGCTTCCACCGGTTTACCCAGCAAGCCGCCGCGAATATGCCCCAGCAGGTTCAGCGCACTCTGATTGACCGCGCAGATGCGCCCTTCTCCGTCGAACGCCAGCAGACCTTCGCTGAACAAACCGACGGACTCAGCCTGCAAGTGAAAACGCAGAAGCCATTGGTTGTCGAAGCAGCGCAGGAAGTAACAGCTCTCGATCATCTTCGCCGACAGATTGACCAACGCCATGGTGTGGAACTGACTTTGCCGCGACACATCGCGGCGCGCCGACGACACGTCGAGCACGGCCAGCAATTCGCCATGGGGATCGAAGACCGGGCTCGCCGAGCAGGTCAGGCCGGTGTGGCGGCCGCGAAAGTGTTCGTCCTGATGGATGGTCAGCGACTGACGCTCCACCAGGCAGGTGCCGATACCGTTTGTACCTTCGCAGGCCTCGCTCCAGTCGGCGCCGAGCCAGAGCCCGGCACGCTCGAAAATCTGTCGTTCGGCAGGCGCGGTGACGCAATTGAGGATCACGCCGCGGGCGTCGGTCAGCAGCACTGCATGGCCGGCACCGGAGAGTTGCTGGTGCAGGCTGGTCATTTCATTGCCAGCGATGTGCAGCACTTGCTGCAAGCGTTCGCGACTTTCAAGGACACGACCGTGTTCCAGCACCGTCGGTGCGATGCTCAAGGCCGGGTCGAGGTGATAGTCCTCAAGGCAGCGCAGCCAGGAGCGGGCGATGGACGGATCACTGCCAGGGCCATGCAGGTGGGCCTTGCCCTGAGTAACGGTCAGAACCTGCTGGGCATGGCGACTCAAATGGTTGTCGTGCATTTCTTATTATTCTCCCCCCGAAAGGTGTACACGCTCCCTGTAGGAGCTGCCGCGTCAGTCCTTGTGATTGCCCGAGCATCCTCCAGCCGGGCCAGCATTGCAATGCTGGCAAGACCGCCCGGTCACAGGCCGTGTCAGAATCGGTACAAAGTGTCACGCCAGCTGTACCGAAAGCGTCACAGCCGCACTCCATCCGTCCGACAAAAAACGCGCAAGGCCTTGATTTGCCTGAGCTGCAACGCACTGGCCCGCCCCTTGCTCTACGCTTATAGCAAGCGCACATGCGCGACTCCCTATAAGCACAAAAGCAAGGAGAGACCACCATGCGTTACGCTCACCCCGGTACTGAAGGCGCTATCGTTTCGTTCAAAGCCAAATACGGTAACTACATCGGCGGCGAGTTCGTCGCGCCTGTCAAAGGTCAGTACTTCACCAATACCTCGCCAGTGAATGGCCAACCGATTGCCGAATTCCCCCGCTCCACGGCCGAAGACATCGACAAGGCCCTGGATGCTGCCCACGCCGCCGCCGATGCCTGGGGCGCCACGTCCGCCCAGGCGCGCTCGCTGGTGCTGCTGAAAATCGCCGACCGCATCGAACAGAACCTGGAACTGCTGGCAATCACCGAATCCTGGGACAACGGCAAAGCCGTACGTGAAACCCTCAACGCCGACATCCCGTTGGCCGCCGACCATTTCCGCTACTTCGCCGGCTGCATCCGCGCCCAGGAAGGCAGCGCTGCCGAAATCGACGGCAACACCGTGGCCTATCACATCCATGAACCCCTCGGCGTGGTCGGCCAGATCATCCCGTGGAACTTCCCGATCCTGATGGCCGCCTGGAAACTCGCTCCGGCCCTGGCTGCCGGTAACTGCGTGGTGCTCAAACCCGCCGAGCAAACCCCGCTGGGCATCACCGTGCTGGTCGAACTGATCGGCGACCTGCTGCCACCGGGCGTGCTGAACATCGTACAAGGCTTCGGCAAAGAAGCCGGCGAAGCCCTGGCCACCAGCAAACGCATCGCCAAGATCGCCTTCACCGGCTCGACCCCGGTCGGCTCGCACATCATGAAATGCGCCGCCGAAAACATCATTCCGTCCACCGTGGAGCTGGGTGGCAAATCGCCGAACATCTTCTTCGAAGACATCATGAAGGCCGAACCGTCCTTCATCGAGAAAGCCGCCGAAGGCCTGGTGTTGGCGTTCTTCAACCAGGGCGAAGTCTGCACCTGCCCGTCCCGCGCCCTGGTGCAGGAGTCGATCTACGACGAATTCATGCAAGTGGTGATGAAGAAGGTCCTGCAAATCAAGCGCGGCGACCCGCTGGACACCGACACCATGGTCGGCGCCCAGGCGTCCGAGCAGCAATTCGACAAGATCCTTTCGTACCTGGAAATCGCCAAGGGCGAAGGTGCCGAGTTGCTGACCGGCGGAAAGGTGGAAAAACTCGAGGGCAACCTGGCGAGCGGGTATTACATCCAGCCGACGCTGCTCAAGGGCACTAACAAAATGCGTGTGTTCCAGGAAGAAATCTTCGGCCCGGTGGTGAGCATCACCACCTTCAAGGACGAAGCCGAAGCCCTGGCCATCGCCAACGACACCGAGTTCGGCCTCGGCGCCGGCCTCTGGACCCGCGACATCAACCGCGCCTACCGCATGGGCCGCGCCATCAAGGCCGGTCGTGTGTGGACCAACTGCTACCACCTGTACCCGGCGCACGCCGCGTTCGGCGGGTACAAGAAGTCCGGCGTCGGCCGTGAAACCCACAAGATGATGCTTGATCACTATCAGCAGACCAAAAACCTGCTGGTGAGCTACGACATCAATCCGTTGGGCTTTTTCTAAAAAATCGGGGCGCTACAGGTGTTTTTGTGGCGCCCTTTCCACCGCTTTCGCGAGCAAGCCCGCTCCCACAGGGGGTTTGTGTAAACCCGCATCAGGTAACCGACACAAGTCCAATGTGGGAGCGGGCTTGCTCGCGAAGGCGTCCGTGAAGACCCAACACACAAAGCCTGGCCGCTCTGGCACGGGCCTTGCGTACCCGTATTTCAGCGTTTCACCCAACCCGTCACACCCGAAAGTCCAAAAGATCGAACAATAAAAAATAGAGAGGACTTATGACTACTTCTTCCACACAGCTCAAACCCACACTCGGCACCCTGCATCTATGGGGCATTGCCGTCGGCCTGGTGATTTCCGGCGAGTACTTCGGCTGGAGTTACGGCTGGGGCACCGCAGGCACCCTGGGCTTTCTCGTCACCGCATTGATGGTGGCGACGATGTACACCTGCTTCATTTTCAGCTTCACCGAACTGACGACGGCGATTCCCCACGCTGGCGGGCCATTTGCCTATAGTCGTCGGGCCTTTGGTGAAAAAGGCGGGTTGATCGCCGGCATCGCTACCCTGATCGAGTTCGTCTTTGCCCCACCGGCCATCGCCATGGCCATCGGCGCCTACCTCAACGTGCAATACCCGGAACTGGACCCGAAGATCGCCGCCGTTGGCGCCTATTTCGTGTTCATGGGCCTGAATATCCTCGGCGTCAGCATCGCGGCCACATTCGAACTTGTGGTCACCGTGCTGGCCGTCGCTGAATTGCTGGTGTTCATGGGCGTGGTCGCCCCGGGCTTCAGTTTCAGCAATTTCGTACTGAACGGCTGGTCGGGTGCCAATGAGTTCACGATGGGCTCGATTCCTGGCATCTTCGCCGCCATTCCCTTCGCGATCTGGTTCTTTCTCGCTATCGAAGGCGCAGCCATGGCCGCCGAGGAAGCCAAGGATCCGAAGCGCACCATCCCCAGGGCCTACGTCAGCGGCATTCTGACCCTGGTGTTCTTGGCCATTGGTGTGATGGTGATGGCGGGCGGCGTCGGCGACTGGCGCCAACTGTCGAACATCAACGATCCGCTGCCCCAGGCAATGAAGGCCGTGGTTGGCAATAATTCGACCTGGATGCACATGTTGGTGTGGATCGGTCTGTTCGGCCTGGTGGCGAGTTTCCATGGGATCATTCTTGGCTATTCACGCCAGTTCTTCGCCCTGGCTCGCGCTGGCTACTTGCCCAAAGGCCTGGCCAAACTCTCGCGTTTCCAGACGCCGCACCGGGCCATCCTGGCCGGTGGCGTGATCGGCATTGCGGCCATCTACAGCGATGGCCTGGTCAATCTGCAAGGCATGACCCTGACGGCGGCGATGATCACCATGTCGGTATTCGGCGCCATCGTGATGTACATCATCAGTATGCTGAGCCTGTTCAGACTGCGTAAAACCGAGCCGAACCTGGAACGCACCTTCCGTGCGCCAGGCTATCCGATCGTACCGGGGATCGCGCTGTTCCTGGCAGTGGTGTGCCTGGTAGCGATGGCGTGGTTCAACACCTTGATCGGCCTGATCTTCCTCGGGTTCATGATCGCCGGTTACCTGTACTTCCAGTTGACCGCCCGGCAGCGCTCCGAAGCACCGGCGGACGCTATGCTCGAAGGTATCTAGATGCACCGGTGCCGGGCCCGCTGCCCGGCGCCTGCATGATTGAAGTGCACGCAGTTCCCATGTGGGAGCGGGCTTGCTCGCGAAGGCGTCGTGTCAGTCGGCATCTAGTTTGAATGACACCCCGCATTCGCGAGCAAGCCCGCTCCCACAGAAGAGCAGATTGCAGTCATTATTGGAGGACTCCGCCCCATGGCCACATTCGCCCATACCGTCGGCGCCCAGACTTACCGCTTCGACAGCCTCAAGGAAGTGATGGCCAAGGCCAGCCCGACCCGCTCCGGAGATTTTCTGGCCGGCGTCGCCGCGCTCAACGATGGCGAGCGGGTGGCCGCACAGATGGCTTTGGCCGACACTCCGCTAAGCCACTTTCTGCAGGAAGCACTGATCCCCTACGAATCCGATGAAGTCACCCGACTGATCATCGACACCCATGACAAACAGGCCTTCGCGATCGTCAGCCACCTCACCGTCGGTGGTTTCCGCGACTGGCTGCTCAGTGACGCCGCCGATGAACAGGTCCTGCGCGCCCTGGCACCCGGCCTGACGCCGGAAATGGCCGCCGCCGTATCAAAGATCATGCGTGTGCAGGATCTGGTGCTGGTGGCGCAAAAAATCCGCGTGGTCACGCAGTTTCGCGGCACTCTGGGTCTGCGCGGGCGCCTGTCCACGCGGCTGCAACCCAACCACCCCACCGACGAACCGGCCGGCATCGCCGCGAGCATTCTCGACGGCCTGCTGCACGGCAATGGCGACGCGATGATCGGCATCAACCCGGCCACCGACAGTATCGCCTCGATTTGCGCGATGCTGGAGATGCTTGACGCAATCATCCAGCGCTACGAAATCCCGACCCAGGCTTGTGTGCTGACCCACGTCACCACGTCGATCGAAGCGGTCAATCGCGGCGTCCCATTGGACCTGGTGTTCCAGTCGATCGCCGGCACCGAAGCGGCCAATGCCAGTTTTGGCATCAACCTGAGTGTGTTGAAAGAAGGCTATGACGCCGGATTGAGTCTGAATCGCGGCACCCTGGGCCAGAACCTGATGTACTTCGAAACCGGCCAGGGCAGCGCTCTGTCGGCCAACGCTCACCATGGCGTCGATCAACAAACCTGCGAAACCCGCGCCTATGCTGTCGCGCGTCACTTCAACCCGTTTCTGGTCAACACCGTTGTCGGCTTTATCGGCCCGGAATACCTGTACAACGGCAAACAGATCATCCGCGCCGGCCTGGAGGACCACTTCTGCGGCAAATTGCTTGGTGTGCCCATGGGGTGCGACATCTGCTACACCAACCATGCCGAAGCTGACCAGGACGATATGGACACCCTGCTGACCTTGCTGGGTGTCGCCGGGATCAACTTCATCATGGGTATCCCGGGCTCCGACGACATCATGCTCAACTACCAGACCACCTCGTTCCACGATGCGCTCTACGCCAGGCAGACCCTGGGGTTGAAGCCCGCGCCGGAGTTCGAGCAATGGCTGGCGAAAATGGGCATCTTCACTCAATCGGACGGCAGGATTCTCTTCGGTGACAGCCTGCCGCCGGCCTTTCGGCAGGCCTTGGCGCAATTGGGATGAGTAATGACATGGATAAACTACCCTTCGATCCCCACAACCCATGGCTGGAACTGCGACGCCTGACACCGGCGCGAATTGCCCTGGGCCGAACCGGCACCAGCATTCCCACCCGTGCGCAACTGGACTTCCAGTACGCCCACGCCCAGGCGAGGGATGCGGTGCACTTGCCGTTCGATCACGCGGCACTCAACTCACAACTGGCCGAACGCGGACACGAAAGCCTTTTGCTGCACAGCGCAGCGATCGATCGCAACAGTTACCTGCAACGCCCGGACCTGGGACGAAAGCTGAGTGACGCGTCGGCAAAGACCCTGCGTGATTACGCTGCGGCGCATCCTGGCGGGATCGATCTGGTGATTGTGATCGCCGACGGCCTGTCGGCACTGGCCGTTCATCGCCACGCCCTGCCCTTTCTGGCACGCCTCGAAGAACAGATTGCAGCCGAAGGCTGGACTCTTGCGCCAGTGATATTGGTCGAACAGGGGCGCGTGGCGGTCGCTGACGAAATCGGTGAGTTGCTGGGTGCGAAAATGACCGTCATCCTCATCGGCGAACGCCCTGGCCTCAGCTCTCCGGACAGCCTGGGATTATATTTCACCTACAATCCCAAGGTCGGCCTTACCGATGCCTACCGTAATTGCATCTCCAACGTGCGGCTCGAAGGCCTGAGTTATGGCATGGCGGCACACCGTTTGCTGTATTTGATGCGCGAAGCCTGCCGACGGCAGTTGTCAGGGGTCAATCTGAAGGATGAAGCACAGGTTCAGACCCTGGAGTCGGACGCGGGAGCCGACATGAAAGATAATTTCCTGCTTGGGCCGCCGAATGCCTGAACCGCTTCCGCATTGCACATTCGTACCAGTTTAAGGCAGGATCGTGGCACGGCCGCCAAGGGTTTCCCATCGCCGTCAGAGACGTAAGACAGCCACTTGAAGACGAGACCTACCATGCGGATTATTCAAGCGACCCTCGAACACCTGGACCTGCTGACCCCGTTGTTCGTCAAATATCGCGAGTTTTATGGCTCCCTGCCGTATCCGGACTCGTCCCGGGCGTTCCTCGAAAAACGCCTGCGTCGCAAGGAGTCAGTGATCTACCTGGCGCTGTCCGATGACGACAGCAACAAGCTGATGGGTTTCTGTCAGCTGTACCCGAGCTTCTCCTCGCTGTCACTCAAACGCGTGTGGATCCTCAACGATATTTATGTCGCCGAGGACGCCCGCCGCCAGTTGGTGGCCGACAACCTGATCCGTACCGCGAAAAAAATGGCCAAGGAAACCAATGCCGTACGCATGCGCGTTTCCACCAGCAGCAACAACGAAATCGCGCAGAAAACCTACGAGTCCATCGGATTCAAGGTAGACACCGAATTCAAGAACTATGTGCTGCCGATCAGCGACGAACTCTGAATCACCTGCACCCTGCTCGCGATGGCATCGCGAGCAGGCTCCCCCCCCCGTTCGTTATCAAACATCAGCCCTGTCATGACATTCCCCGGTACAATCTCGACGCGATTTTCACCAGTCGCCTCGTATAATTCCGATATTCCCGGCTTGTAAGAAAAACTACCCCTATCCGTAGTCTTACGCGAAGTCATCCGCACAGGCCTGTAGACTCGGGCCAATACCACAGGTGCTATCCATGGATTTCAACCCGATCGACATTGTCCTGCATCTCGACGTCTACCTCGACATGCTGGTAGCCAACTACGGGGCATGGATCTACGCCATTCTGTTCATGGTGATCTTTTGTGAAACCGGCCTGGTGGTCATGCCCTTCCTGCCGGGCGACTCCCTGCTGTTCATCGCCGGCGCCGTGGCGGCCGGTGGCGGCATGGACCCGGTACTGCTCGGCGGTCTGCTGATGCTGGCGGCGATTCTGGGCGACAGCACCAACTACATCATCGGACGAACGGCGGGTGAAAAACTGTTCAGCAATCCAAACTCGAAGATCTTCCGCCGCGACTACCTGCAACAAACCCACGACTTCTACGACAAGCATGGCGGCAAAACCGTGACCCTGGCGCGCTTCCTGCCCATCATCCGGACCTTTGCCCCCTTCGTCGCCGGTGTGGGGAAAATGCCCTATCCGCGCTTCTTCGCCTTCAGCGTGCTGGGCACCATCCTGTGGGTCGGTGGCCTGGTGACCCTCGGTTATTTCTTCGGCAACGTACCGTTCATCAAGAAGAATCTGTCGCTGCTGATTGTGGGCATCATCCTGTTGTCGCTGGTGCCGATGATCATCGGCATGGTGCGTAGCCGCCTTGCCGGCTCGAGCTCCAAAGCCGAATCGCGCTGACACGATGTGGTCCCTGAGCGCCTGGCGTCGCAGACGCACCCTGGCCAGGCACCCGATTGCCGATGACATGTGGCAACGGGTGCGTCATCACCTGAGCTTTCTCGATGGCATCAGTGCCGCCGAAGACCAATGGCTGCGCGAAGCCTGCGTGCTGTTCCTCGAAGACAAGCACCTGAGCGCCCTGCCCGGCGTTGAACTGCATCAGGAGCAACGCTTGCTGCTCGCTGCCCAGGCGCAACTGCCGCTGCTTCACCTCGGCGACCTGAACTGGTATCAGGGCTTCCACGAAATCATTCTCTACCCCGATGACTTCCTCAGCCCCCAGCGCCATCGCGACGCCAGCGGCGTCGAGCATGAATGGGACGGTGAGCACAGCGGTGAAGCCTGGCAGCAAGGCCCGATCATCCTCGCTTGGCCCGGCGTTTTGGCCAGCGGAGGCTGGGAAGGCTACAACCTGGTGATCCACGAACTGGCGCACAAACTCGACATGCTCAATGGTGACGCCAACGGCCTGCCGCCATTGCATCCCGACATGCGGGTCAGCGACTGGGCCAAGGTCATGCAAGAGGCCTACGACGACCTCGACCGGCAACTGGAACGCAATCCCGACGCTGAAACCGCCATCGACCCGTACGCCGCCGAAAACCCTGCCGAGTTCTTCGCCGTCACCAGCGAATACTTCTTCAGCGCCCCGGATTTGCTGCACGAGGCTTATCCACGGGTGTACCAGCAGCTGAAGCTGTTCTATCGCCAGGACCCGCTGGCGAGGTTGAAGCAACTTCAGGCGCATGACCCTGTCTATCAGGCACACCAGTGAGCGCCATACGACTTCTGGTACATGGCGTCGACACAGGAATATGCCTATAATCGCCGCCACTTTTTGGTCAATCCGGCCAAGTGTTTCTGGTCAACTAACGGGGGCAACGCCCAATGAGCTACAGCAAGATTCCGGCTGGCAAAGACCTGCCGAACGACATCTACGTCGCGATCGAGATCCCGGCCAACCACGCGCCGATCAAGTACGAAATCGACAAAGACAGCGATTGCCTGTTCGTTGACCGTTTCATGGCCACCCCAATGTTCTACCCGGCCAACTACGGTTACATCCCGAACACCCTGGCTGACGACGGTGATCCCCTCGACGTGCTGGTCGTGACCCCTTACCCGGTTGCTCCTGGTTCGGTGATCCGCGCTCGCCCGGTCGGCATCCTGAACATGACCGACGACGGTGGCGGCGATGCCAAAGTCATCGCTGTTCCGCACGACAAGCTGTCCCAGCTGTACGTCGACGTCAAGGAATATACCGACCTGCCAGCACTGCTGATCCAGCAGATCGAGCACTTCTTCGCGAACTACAAAGATCTCGAAAAAGGCAAATGGGTGAAGATCGAAGGCTGGGCCGGTGCAGACGCCGCCCGCGACGCGATCACCAAGTCGGTTGCAGCCTATAAAGGCTAAGAGCAGTCGCGAGCTTCCAGCGGTAGGCTGCAAGAAAAACCCCGGGTGATCCGGGGTTTTTTGTGGGCGCTTGATAAGCGAATTAAACAGAACGTTTAGTCTTGTTCGGCATAGGTTTTTATCTGTTTAAAATTCCTCAAGAACGTCTTACATCCGGTCGTAAATTACCCACGAAATTTGAACGAGGCGTTTATTCAAACCCTTGTTAGCCGCCAGTAGACTCGCGTTCATGAAAAAGAACACTAGCGGCCCACGCTTTAAAGCGCTCCTCGAAGCAGCGAACATCACGACCACCGGTTTTGCCGACTTTCTGGGTACGGCTCCGCAAAATGTACATAACTGGTACACCCGCGGCGTGCCTGCCCATTGCATGGAAGAAGTCGCCCGAAAACTCTCCGTCAGCAGCGACTGGCTGAAAACCGGTGAAGGCTCGAAAGACGCCCGGCATCTGCGCCTGATCGAGGAGTCCGGCAACACCTACGACGCCCAAACCATCCGCGGCGTCTACACGGTCATAGAGCCTGTCGACGTCGAACTGCCTTTCTACAAAGAAGTTGTCATCACCCCCGGGTCCAACAAAACCCACGTCATAGAAGACCCCGAGACATCCATCCGCCTGCCCCGCAGCCATCTCGATGCACTGGAAATCAACCACGCCGACGCCATCTGCGCCTTCATGAGCGGCAACAGCATGGGGGAAAAAATTGAAGACGGTTCAACCCTGGCGATTGACCGAGGCCTGACCCAGATTGTCGATGGCGAGATTTACGCCATCGAACATGACGGCATGCTGCGTATCAAGTACCTGCACCGACTACCGGGCAACTCCCTGCGATTGCGCAGCCACAACCGCGCCGAGTACCCGGATGAAATCTTCCGGGCGGCACAAATCGAGGAACAGAACATCCGGGTACTGGGTTGGGTGTTCTGGTGGTCGACCCTGAACAAACGGCGGCCGGCGGTGCCCTTTCTTTAAACGCGCCACAACGCCCATCGGCCATCCACCCAGGTGGCCGAACAGCTCTGCACGGCACTTCCCGCTGGGAATTTGCGCCAAACCTGCGTATGCTGCGCACCACATTTGCGCATCGACCCGCCCTGCGGCTCAGATGCGCTGACCTGACAGATGACTTTCTCACCAGGTCCCACAGCCGGACGCAAGATCCGGGTGTACGTTTTGAAGGCTGGCGCGGTTTACCAAAAATGATCCAAGCCAGTCCCCGAGAAGCCGGCCACAAGCCGGCTTTTTAATGCCTGAAAGAAGGCGATTCACAATAAAAATCACTCAGCCCCTTCAGTATTCTGCGCATAAAACTCCTGCAGCTTGGCTTGCAACAGTTTCTTGTCTGGCAATTGAGTGCGGTACTCCGCAATCAAGGCTGGCGACAGTGAGCGGTTCAAGGCGTACTCGACGATTTCGTCCTCTTTGCTCGCGCACAGCAATACGCCGAGCGCCGGGTTTTCGTGTGGTTTGCGGACATTGCGGTCCAACGCTTCAAGATAAAAATCCATTTTCCCCAGGTATTCCGGCTCAAAGCGCCCGACCTTGAGTTCGATCGCCACCAGGCAGTTCAGCCCGCGGTGGAAAAACAATAGATCCAGCGCAAAGTCCCGCCCGCCTACCTGCAACGGATATTGCGAACCCACAAAGCAGAAGTCCCTGCCCAGTTCGATCAGAAAGTCCCTGAGCTTGTGCAGCAGGCCTCCATGCAAGTCTGTCTCTGCATGACCACGCTCCAGAGCCAGAAACTCGACCACGTAGGCATCCTTGAACACGTCCAGGGCCTGGGGATGAATTTGTCGCAGCGGTGCTGAGACTTTTGCCGGGCTGACCACTGAACGTTC
The DNA here is from genome assembly GCF_058783925.1 of Pseudomonas sp. FW305-70. NCBI lineage: Bacteria > Pseudomonadati > Pseudomonadota > Gammaproteobacteria > Pseudomonadales > Pseudomonadaceae > Pseudomonas > Pseudomonas sp. FW305-70. Next base: position 93,627 of record NZ_JBYSYZ010000003.1, on the reverse strand, counting down.
AAACAGAGCGGCCTTGAACTGCCGCTCCAGTTCGCGGCTCGACCACTTTTCCTGGATTGCCATGCGCAGGTAAAACTCGCGCTCCTCCGGGTGTTTGCTCTGGTTGAGGATGATCAGATTTTGAGTCCATGGTAATTGTCTCAGCAGTGCTGAGACTTTTACGTCATGCCTGTACGCCTCGAAAAATTGACGCATACGAAACAAGTTAGGCCGGGTAAAGCCTCGCAATCCCGGCTGGGTACGAGCGAGATGAGCGGCCAGTTGAGCCACCACCCCATCACCCCACTCCGCCGCTTCAATCTTGCGGCTGATGTAGGCCCCAACCTGCCAGTGCAGCTCTATCAGCTCGGTGTTGACGGCCTGCATGGCGCGATGTCGCGCGGCCACAATCAGTTGGGTAATTTCACTGAAAGCAGAATCGAGAGAGGTATTGCCAGGAAGATCATTCACGTCAGGGCATTTCCATGTCAGCGGGAGGGCCCTCTCAATTACTCCTGATACCGACGCAGTAACATTCACAATGTATTTCTGCATGAAACAACGCTAACAAGCATCCGTCCCGCCCAGAGAACACTTGCCAAGCCAAAATGGCCGATGCTAGATCCACCCGGTCCAAAGACCGCTACCCTTAACCCGGAAGAGGCTCTGCCGGGCGGACTTCGCTTTCAAGCTCAACGATGAAGCCCTGTATGGCGCCAAGGATCACGGGCGCAATCGTGTGCAAACCCTGCGCAAGTTGTACCTCAACCTCACGGATAGCTGAACGATTTCACCAACGTCAATTCCCCGACCGCCCGCATCGGCACCAGGAAGGTTTCCATCTTCTCGCTCGGCGTGCCTTCCTCGGTAATCACCGTCACCTGCGCGGTGGTCAGCGCTTGTACCGCGTCTTCCTGCCCCTCCTCATCACTGCTGTAGCCGCCACCGAAGTAGTTCACATACACCAGGTACTGGCCCTTGATCGGTGCAGGCATGGCGAAGATTTCCGGGCCGTAGCCGGTAGTGACGTCGACGTCGAGCGCTGCGCCGTTGGGGGCGATGCGGTCGCCGTACCAGATGTGCGCGCCGTCGGGGGTGATGAGGTGCAGGTCGAGGTCGGTGTTGTCGCTGTCCCATGCCAGTAGTACACGTAACTTGGCCGGGGTCGCACCGCCGCTGCTGTTGAGGAATTGCGTGCGGTGGCGTTGCTGGCCATCGGGGTTGCGAACTTCGACGCTGTTGCTGCCGTTGGGGAATGAGAACGGGCGATCGAAGCGGCCGGCCGGGTCGATTTTCAGCGGCATGCTCACCCCGTTGACGATCAGCCGGCCGGGCTCTGTGGATTTCGCTGTGGCTTTGATCTGGCCGCTGATGCGTGCGGTGTTGGCCTGCCCTGCCGGGGTGTTGACCGACGAGGCCGGGTAGTTGACGACCTGCCGGAAGCTTTCCCCCTCGCCCTCGGGCGCGCCGGTGCGCCAGCCGCCTGCGGGGGTGTCGAGTTTGACGCTGTCCGCCGCCATCACTGATGGCAACGCCAGCAGCGAGCAGAGACACAGCAAGACCTGTGGATGACGGAGTTTCATGGTCTATTCCAGCAAGAGGTGGCGGGCGAGCCCTTCGATGTAGGTTTCATCCTGGCCGTTGGGGTGTGCCTCGAAGGCCAGGTGCAGGTATTCGTGGGTCAGGTCGAGGCGGTCTTGCAGCGTCAGCACGCCACGCACGTAGATACGCTGGCGTTCGCGGTCGACATAGGGGCGTCCGAAGGCCAGGCGGCATACGGCGAAGGTGCTGACTTCGTTGTAGCCGACCTCGCCTACCAACCGCGCACGCCAGCCGCGCCGTTGTTTCTGCAGCCAGTCTTGCGCGGCAGGCAACGCTTCGCAGGACGCGATCGGGTTGTCCCAGCGACTGAGACTGGCGCGTGGGTAGGCGTGCAGCAGGATGGCGTCGTAGCGCTGGCCGGCACGGGCCTGTTCGACGGCTTGCTGCCAGGACAGTTTGTCCGGGCCGGGTTGATCGGAATGATAGGTGACGGTGCTGCCGGCCAGGATCAGGTCGCGGGTCCACGCGGCGATGTCGCGTGACTCGGACGATGCCGGACGCGGCGCGACCCGCTGACGGCTGCTGCTGTCGTCGATGCTCAGGCAATCACCGCTGCGCGTGGCGTTTTGCAGCAGGTACGTGCGGATGGCCACCGCAAGGGCTTTGGCGGCCTCGACCGGCTCGGCAGTGGCTTCGCGCTGGAGCACACGGGCGACGTACTCTTCGCGATCCAGCCGGGCGACGAGCTTGTCATTCAGCAGAAAGAGTTCGCCGTCACTGTGGATATCCAGCGAATTGCCGTTGGCGAATTCGACGCGGTAGTCACCCTGTAACGCTCCGGAAGTCACCGCGGAGCCTCCTGACAAGACACGCCGAAGTGGATAGCGGGAGAACAGATCAACTTCTACACACTGCGCTGCATCCGCAGGCCAGGAGACAGGTATCACCGTAGACAACGCCCGGGAGTTATCGCGCAATACCCGCTGACTGGTGCCCCGCCCCCCGGCCCAGACCGGTGTGCCATCCGCCGTCCAGCCGGCAAACCCACCCTGGCGTGACGTGGCATCCTGATCCGCCAACCAGCTCCAGGTCTTCACCCGCAGGCGGCTTCCAAGTTCGCCGACGACATTGCCATCGGCGGCATTGAGCACCACATCGAGCAACACACGTCGAGCTTGATCCTGCGCCGGCAGCACGGCCAACACCTTCAACAGTTGCGCCACCGAAACCCGGGTAGCCGGTTGCAACGAAGGTAAATCCAGCAACCATTGCGGCGCCTTCCGTGCCTGCCAATAGGCTCGCCAGTCGGCCTCGCGGATGCCCAGTCGCGCGGGTTCGAAATACAGACCGCATGACTTCACCAACGCCTGATCGCGCTCGATCCTGCCGCCCGCCGTGCAGCAATAGACTTCTTCCTTCGACTGGCCGCGACATTCGTAAGCCGGCTCACGCGCACCGGTATCCACCAGCCAGGCGTAGACGAACAACTTCCACACACTGCCCAGTGGCGTCTGCAAGGCCTGCGGCAGTGGTTCGCGAGCGATTACCTGAGTTCGGCTCAACGACAGTAAATCGCCCTTGAAGGCCAGGCGCAGCGGTTCCTCCTGCGCTGTCGCCAGCACAGGGATCAAACACAGCAGCCACCCCAGCAGCAACCTGTGCACGTCAGTGAACCGTGACCTGGCCAAGGGCTGCCTTTTGTTCCCTCGCCTGATGCTGCGGCGCATACACCTGAGTGAATCGCACCGGCGGCAAGTTGAACTGCCCCTTCTGCGAGAAACGCACCAGATGCCGCAGGCGCAATTCGCCACTCAAGGCATCGACCGGAACGGCATAAGCCATTTGCCCCGGCTCGAAACGCGCCTTCTCCAGCGATGTCGGTTCGGTGCCAGCCTTGCCCATGAGCTTGATGCCCCAGGTCGTGCGCTCGACATCGGCGCCCGGTGGCAGCGGCACTTCCAGCAGACCGTAGCGCAGCGGTCTGGCGGCTTTGCTGGTGAGGATCACCTCGTCGAGATAGAGGCTATCGCTGGACAGGGGCGCGTTGCCGACCGCTTCGAGTTTGAAGGTAAAAGCTTCATCCCCCGGCACCAGCCGCGACAGGCGACGGGTGATGGTCACGGCCATCGGATCGACCGTCGGCTGCTGGCTCCGGTAGCTCAATGCAGCGCGCAGCGGACGCTCCTGCACCCCGCTCAGCGTCAATACCGCCGGCACTGGCGCAGGCCCCTGCCACGTCCAATACATCTCACCAGAAACCCCGTACTGTTTCTTCCAGCCTTCACCCGGGGCCAATGCAATGGTGGGCGATGCCTGCTCGATGCTGCGCTGCAGCCAGGTGAGCGCCAATGCCCGCTCCAGAGTCGATTGCTGCGGCAACAGACGTTGCAGCAACGCCTGGGCGTGAGCCTGATCGAAGGGTTGCAGCGACAGCTTCAGCGCTTCGGCAAACGGCTGGGAACTGACCGCCAGACGTTGCTGCGCGTCGGCCAGTTGCCGGCTGAACGCATCCGGCAGAACAACCTTCGCCTGCCTGGCCAGCGAGGCCGTCAGCACTCGCGCGGCAGCCAGTCCCAAGGCTGAATCCGGGTCGCTCATGACGAGGCTGTCTTCGCCGTCTTCCATCAGGTTCGCGGCAGTGCCCTCGCCCGCTTTCACCAGATCGTCCATCAGGCCACTGAGCAAGGTGCTGACCGGTAACTGCATCTGCCTGGCGAACGACAGGATCAGCGCCCGCTGCAGCAGCGGCGTGTTGTTCGCCTGTTTGGCGTAGACCTCCAGCACCCGCTGCCAGTGTTCCGGCGGCAGGCTCAAGTCCAGCACCCGGCTGGCGTGCCAGTCGGCGTAATAGGCGTAGGCGGTGAGGAACGCGTCCGGCTCGCCGTCCATGCCCCACCAGGTGAAGCTCGCCGAAGGACCGGCCATTTGTACCAGGCGCAGGCGACTGTTTTGCATGATCAGGCGCAAGCGATCGCGGATCTGCGGATTCGCCGCCAGCGTCGGGTAGGCGATGCTCAATGGCAGCAGGCGACTGGCGGTCTGCTCGACGCCACCGTAGGGGTAGCTCAACAGGTCGTCGAGGGCCGAACGGAACAACGCTTGCGGACTGTCATCCAGGCGCAGGCGAATATCGGTCGCGTCTGCCGGCAATGTCAGCGGTGTATCGCCGCTGCTCACATCGAGACTCTGCGATTGCGTCACCCGCCAGCCTTCACCGGTCGCGCTCAGGTGCACCGTCAACGCGTCAGCGGTTTTGCCGTCCTGCACCAGCTCGGCGCTCCACTCGCCATTGGCCAGTTCGAACGCCGGCAACGGGACGTAGTTGATGCCGCTGTTGAGGGTCACAGGTACGCGCTGTTCGTTGCCGGCGTAACGGGTCACCAGTTCGGCCTTGAGCGGTTTCTCGGCCTGACTGAAGGCGAACACTCCGAGGTCCGGTTTGTCGCCGGTACGGAATCGACTCGGCCCGCTCCACTTCAGGTACAGCGGTTTTTCCGAGCGAACGAATTGCTTCTTCTGTCCGACCTGACCGTCATCGGCGATGGCCCTGGCGGTGATACGCCAGCGGGTCAGGGAGTCAGGCATCTTGAAGGTGAAACGGGTCTTTCCGTTGGCGTCGGTCAACAACTCCGGCTGCCAGGCTGCTGTGTCGACGTCCTCGCGACGCGGCCGCTCCAGCACCTTCACGCCGCGCTCACTGCGATTGGCTTTGCCCGGTGCACCGGGGCTGCCCGGCAAGGCGACGTCATAACTGATGAACGACAAACTGGCGCTGGTGCGCACGTTGTTGCGCCGCGGGTGATAGAAGAACTGGTCGATGCTCGGCGCGACTTCCGGTTGCAGCGCGTAGACCATTTCATCGACCACGCTGACCGTCAGGTGCGCCGGGATCGGCTTACCGGCAAATTGAGTCGTCAGGTCCACCGAGACGGTTTCGCCCGGCTGGTAGGTGTCTTTATCGGTGGCGATGACCACGTCGATCTGAGGCGTTACTACCTTGATGCCGGCGTTCTGGAAACTGTACTGGCCGCCCTTGGTGTACAGCACCGAGAAGGTCAGGTTCGGCGCGAAGCCGTCCTTCACCGGGATGCGCGCGCGGTATTGGGTATCGCTGAGTTTTTCCGTCTTCAGCCAGTCACCGCCTTTGGACAGCAGCGCGGTCGCCTCGACCTTGTCCCGCTCCAGCGACAACAAGGCATCGTTGACCGGTTCCGGAAAAGTGATCAGCGCCAGCGCTTCATCGCCCGTGATGTACTCGGGCTTGTCGAGGACGATTTCCACGGTGCCGGGCACGGCTTTGACACCTTCACCGGTGACCGAATGCCCGGTGGCGCCGACCACGCGACCGTGGTCATCCTTGAGCGTCAGGTTGTAGGTGCCCGGTCGGTCAAAGGCCAGGGTGAAACCTTTGTCGGTTGCCGCGAGTTTACCTTCGCCGGTGCTCTGGTCTTCCAGACGTACCCAGCCGTAGCTGCCCGGTGTAACGGCCTGGGCCTGCTCACCTTCGCGGGTGTAGCTGAACGCAACCTTGTCGCCCACCGCGCTGAAGCGTCGGGGCGCGCTCAAGCGGAAGTTCGCCGCACCACGGTCGATAAGGATTTCCTTAGTGGTCTTGACCCGATACGCCGCGCCGTCGCTGGCGAACACGGTCAGCATGTAGCGACTCGGTTTGTCGGCGGCGGGCAGGTCGAGCGTTGCGTTGCCCTTGCCGTCAGTGGTCAGTTCGGTACTGGTCAGCTCCACCGGAAATTGCCCGAGGTATTGCAGCTCGTTGTCGACCATCGACAGCTGTTGGGCGCGCAGGCTCAGGCTCAATTTCGCATTGGCCACCGGTTTGCCGTCCGGGTACAGCAGCACCAGATTGCCCTTGACCGGCTCGCCGGTGCGGTAATCCTGCTTGGCCAGATTGAGCGAAATCTCGAAGTGCGGCTTGATGTATTCAGCGACGCGGAAGGCGCTGCTGTAGGTCTGGTCCTTGTAGGTGAAACGCAGTTCATAACCACCGGCCACGGCATTGTCCGGCAACTGGAAGCGGCCTTGGGTGCCGGCCCTGGAATCGAGCTTCAAATCGAGGGATTGCAGCGCCGTGCCGGTGGCATCGAGCACGCTCACATTGAGGTCGGCAGCGCTTGGCTGCACCGAGTCCCGCGCGTTCTTGAATTCACGCCCGACGATTTTCAGCGACACCCAATCCCCCGGCCGATACAGCGGTCGATCGGTGAAGGCATAGAGTTTTGTGTCGTAGATTTCACTGTCGTAGTAGAAGTTCTCGGAGACGAACACCCCGCCCTCTTCGTCTTCACCGATCACGAACGAACGCTCGGGGCTGACGTGTTTCAAGCGCAGCAAGCCGTCGCTATCCGTGGCACCGCTGCTCATCACACCCAGGCCGTCGGTCCACAGCACATTGACCTTCGGCACCGAGCTGCCTTCATGTTTGCGCGCGGCCCACACCAGCAATTCGTCACCGGCAATCTTGCTCACCGCCACGGTGTTGGAGACGAACACCATGGTGGTCGCGCGGTACTTGCCGATCAGCGCTTCCACCAGATAAAGACCCGGTTTGAGAGTGCCCAGCGGGATATACACATTGCCCGGCGCGACACTGACAAACTCGCTGGAAGACCCGGCCAGGTTCACCCCCGCCGGTGGCTGGATCGGCTTGGCCTGCCACAACGGGTAACGGAACTGGCTGACCACCGGCAAGCCCGGTATCAACGCGAATTGCGGCTGTGCATCGTAGGGCGTTGGCGCGGCCATCGCATTGCCCATCTTCAGTTCCGGCACTTCCTCGGTGACTTGTTTACGCGACTCGTAGGAAAACGCCCGCTGCATCACCCGGCGGGATTTGCGATACCAGTTGTCCCACAGGTACGCGAGGGTGTTGGACAGGCCTTCCCCCTTGAACTGGCCATCGCTGACCACCCGATGCAGATTCTTCTGGCGCTTGAGGAAGTCCAGCGGCTTGTCGATGCGATACACCCGAATGTCCGCGCCGCCATAAGGCTCCATGCGAAACCGGCGATAGTCGCGGCCCGGCGCTTCGAGGCGCACCATCGCCGGTTCATCGCTGGCGAAACTGCTGTCCGCCAGCAGGAAAAAGCTCTCGCCAGCCACCGGCGCATAGCCGCTGGCCGGAACCGAGTCATCGGCGTTAACCACCGAGAGTGGCAGCGCCCACACCAACATCAGAGACAGAAAACGCAGCATGCGGGCACCGGTCATTGGGAGAGAAAATTCAGTCGATAGACGCCGATGAAGTTGGGGTTGGCTGCGTCGGGTATCCATCGGGTGTCCTTCCATGTCATGAGTTGCTGCAGGCTTGCCGAACGCATGCCGTTGTCGGTGGGTGTGGTGGTGCCGGTGTGATAGGCGATGTAGCGGCCCATCCAGATCATCAGGTGCTGGTCGTCGCCCTGATCGAAAAACATCAGGTCGCCGGGGCGTGCCTGTGACACATCGCGGCTGACCAGATGGCTGTTGAACTGGATCAATTTGATCGCGTTGACGTACGGCCCGACCTTGCCACCACCCTGCTGCCACTGCTGGGCGAGACCGCGCTGGGCGTCGCTCAATTGCAGCTCCGGTGGCAGGTAGCGATTGGACAGGCCATTGCTGCGCAGCCATTTGTCGTCATGGACTTTCAGCGCTTCATTGGCGGCGAAGCGCACCAGCCCGGCGCAATCCTGCTGATACCAGCGAGGGCTCGGGCCCTGGCTCAGTTGCTCCTGGGCGATGCGCACGAACCAGGCGCGGAACACCTGGGATTGCTGCGGGTCGAGCGATGGTGCTTCGACAGCGCGGGCACCTGCGCTCAGCAACAACGCCAGCAGGCCGAGACTGCGGATCAATGCCGTCACAGGGCTTTCCACTCCAGCGGCAGCCACTGCCAGTGGCCGTCTGGCTCGCTGCCTTCGGGCAAGGTCAGGGCGTATTTGCCGTAGCCACCGAGCGTGCGCAGTTTCGGCATCAGGAAGGTTTGTGCGGCGTTATAGAACACCGGTTCCATGTCCTGGGGCAGGCTGTCGAGGGTTTCCTGCTGCATCAGTTGCGCCATGGAATCAGGGCCGAAATAGACGGGCATCAGCAAGTCCTTGGGCACCACGTCGGCCATCGGCGGGAAGCGTTTGTCGAGGGTGCCGAGGGCCTTGTCCACCAGCTTGTCGTCGAGGGAAAACAGCAACGTCGAACCATGGCGCGCCAGGCTGACTTTCATGAACGCCTTGCCGGTGATGGCACCGGGATCTTGAGCTTCCCTGGCCGAATAGGGACCGAAACTGGAGCTGACCTGGCGTTGCCACTGATGGCTCTGGCCTTCCTGTTTTTCCAGCACCGGGAAGGCACCGTCTTCGACGTTGCTCTCGTGCGCACCGACCATCGAGCCGAACAGTTTGCCCAGATCCCCATCGAGCTTGCCGCCGTCGTCATCGTTGAGGCTGGCCACCAGTAAGGGCGTGTACAACCGCGAATCGGCATACCAGCAAAGCCCCGCCGCGCCGGCCATGTGTTCGGTCAGTGCCTGGGCCACCTTCTCCTCTGCACCGAGCTTCACCAGCAACGGCTTCTGTTGTTCGGCAGCCAGCGGCAACGCCACGCAAGCGCTTGCGCCCATGGGCATGGCTTGCCAGATCGGTTTGAAATCGAAGTCCGACTGATTTTCCAGTTCATCCATGGCCAGGAAGCTGTGCCAGCCCGTGTCGTCCATGTCAAAGCGCAGGCCGGCAAAGTTCGGAATGAAACGCTGGTAACCCATGGCCAGCACGCTGGCATTCACCGACAGGCGTTGTTTCACCTGCGGCGCACGAGGCGGCAGGCCGAAGGCTTCGGGAAACAGCTTTTCGCCATTGAGCAGCGCGGCAATAGCCGTGGTCGATACGCTGCCCGGTTCCTCCATTTCACCGTTTTGCGGATCGTAGAGTTTCGCCGGATTGGACAGCACCACCAGTTTGTCGCCATGGGACGCGAACAACAGCGCCTTGCTGGCGTTGTAATTGAGTTGATAGAGCGGCACGTCTTCGCTGCCGACCTTCACGTCAGCAACCTTGCTCAGCTGCGAGTCGTCCAGCGCGACTTTGGCCATCGGTTCCAGCACCTTGGCCAGGCCGCCGCGATCCATCACCAGCAGGAAATCCTTGAGCCGCCCGTCCGCCCCGCGCCACAACGCGACGTCGGCAGGCTGATCGAACAGTTGCTCGATCAGGGTGTCCTGCAATTTCAGGTCATGTTCGTAGATGATCCGCCGCAAACTGCCGATCAGGCCGAGGCGATCGGCGTGGGTTTCGTAGTAGAAGACGAAATCTTCGGTCAGGGTTTCCTTGAGGAAGGGCACCGCGAGCAGGTCTTTGGGCAATTGGCTCAAAGAGTGGGTCTCCAGCAAACCATCCGGCCGGCCCATACCCAGTTTGTCACTGGCCAACGCAGGCGCCGGCGCCTTGGGTTTGTGCATGAGCCATCCCAACCCACCGGCCACGCCAGCGACCAGGCATATGCCGATCAGCAGCGTCGGCCAATGCAGGGAAGGTTTGGCCGCGGGTGCGCCAGAGGCCGGAGTAACAGTGCTATCACTCATGTTCACAAAACCCGATGTTCATCCGTGGAGCGGGATGCTTAATAGTTGAAAGTCTTGACCAGCAACAGGTCGCCGATTGCGCGCAGGGGCACGATGAAGGTCTCGCGCTTTTCATCGACGGTGTTTTCGTTGAGCACCAGGTTGATCTGCGAGGTAATCACCTCGTTCTGGTTGCCGGTCTCATCGAAGTTATAGCCGCCGCTGCCGAAGTTGCCCCAATAGTTCACGTAAACCAGATAGGTGCCGTGCAGCGGCGCGGTCATGGTGAACATCTCCGGGCCGGGTCCATCGACGCCGTCAGGGTCGAGGCCGCCGCCATTGGTCAGCGCCGAGTGCGCCCAGAAAGCGTGCTGGCCGTCGGGGGTGATGATGTGCAAATCGAGTTCGGCCTTCGGGTCGTCCCAGCCCAGCACCACACGAATCCGCGCGGGAGTGCGCAGGTTGTTGGCTTCATAGAATTGAACGCGCTTGAGCGACTGGCCTTCAGCGCTACGCACTTCGACGCTGTTGGAACCGGCGCCGAACGCATAGGGCCGGGCGAAACGGCCCTGGTTGTCGGTGTACAGATTCAAGGGATTGCCGTTGACCGCCAGCGTGTGCGGCCCACGCTGAGTACCGAGGGCCTTGAGTTGACCTTCGATCATCGTGCGATTGCGCTGCACGCCTCGGTCGATGGGCGGCGTGGGATAAGCGACTTGCGGGTTTTCCGTGCGATCCAGCAAACCGTTGTAGCGCCAGCCGCCCACCGGTTCCGACAACCCGGCATTCGGCGCGGCCAGAATCGAGGGCGCGATAGACAGCCCGATCAGCAGCAAAAGAAATGAGCGCATGCGACGCCTCCTGCCATGCATGACGAAACCTTGCGCCTGATCCTGGGCGCGTTACAGATGGGCATACTGCGTTTCGTCTGAAAGACCCGTGACTGCCAGGTCGTATAGGGCTCGAAGGTTAGCCATTCGGGTGTTTTTTAACAATCGGACGGCTTCGAAATTGCGGCGGGAATCACGATAACGGGTGGACGGTGAGCCGAATACGCGCCATATTCGGCTCATTATATGAGCCGAATAATCGATCCAATCGGCTCACCCCACTTAGAGCATCAAGTGCATGACACCTCAATGGATATGGCAGCAGCCTGATTGGCCAGAGTTCATCTGGAATGCCGAACGCTTGGCGCCCTTGTTACGCGAGTGCGTTCAAGCACAAGGTCGGTTAATGGGCATGGCCAGCTCCGTGGGCAGTTCGCTGAGCGCGCAAAGTGAGCTGGATGCGTTATTGCAAAACATCGTCACCTCATCGGCCATTGAAGGTGAACAACTGAACGTCGGCTCCGTTCGTTCGTCGCTGGCTCGACGCCTGGGTCTGGATCTGGTTGATGGCGATAGAGTCAGCCAACGCAGTGAAGGTCTTGCGCAATTGATGCTTGATGCTACTCAGCATTTTGCCGAGCCGCTGACGCTGGATCGCTTGCTGCACTGGCATGGATGGTTGTTTCCGGAGCAGGACGGCAACCTCGCCACCCGGGCGATACGTGTCGGTGCATTGCGCGGCGATGAACCGATGCAGGTTGTCTCTGGCCGTCTCGACAAGCCGACCGTACACTTCGAAGCGCCGCCTCGACCGGGCCTTGAGCGTCAACTCGAAATCTTCCTCGACTGGTTTGAGAGCGGCCGAAGCCAGGCCGGACTCGACCCATTGCTGCGTGCTGGCATCGCACACTTCTGGTTTGTCACACTCCACCCTTTTGACGACGGCAATGGTCGCCTCACGCGCACCATCACGGACCTGGCATTGGCACAGGGCGAGGCTCAGGCGATTCGTTTTTACGCCATGTCGGCAAGCATTCTTGAGGACCGCTCCGGTTACTACCGGGTATTGGAAACGAGTCAAAAAGCTACGACCGATGTCACGGAGTGGCTGGAGTGGTTCCTGCAAACGCTTCTGCTCAGCCTGCAACAAGCCATGACACGGATCGACAGTGTGCTAGGCAAGGCGCGATTCTGGCAGGCGCACCAAACATCCGGGTTGTCGGCCGAACAAACCAGGGTACTGAATCGCTTGCTCGATGGCGGCGAAAGAGGCTTCGAGCACGGCATCAGTGCGGCTCAATACCAGGCGGTCGCCAAAGTATCCAAAGCGACCGCAACCCGTCATTTGGCCGAACTGCTGGATAAGGGCTGTCTGCAACGCCTGCCCGGTGGCGGGCGCAGCACCCGCTACCGAATCCACTATCCTGATAACCCGGTACTGTAGGAGCTGCCGGAGGCTGCGATCTTTTGATCTTGCTTCCAACAAAACAAAGTCAAAAGATCGCAGCCTTCGGCAGCGCCTACGGGGGCGTACATCGTCTGTGAGTTTGCCCATAAACCCCCTATCTGCTAGTGTCGCGCCGGTTTAACGTCAACCGGAAATCGCCGCCATGGCCCGCAAAAAAGCTGCACTGGATTTCGAACAGTCCCTCGCCGACCTGCAAACGCTGGTGGAGCGTCTGGAGAATGGCGAATTGTCGCTGGAGGACTCGCTGGCCGCTTTCGAGCAAGGCATCGGTCTGACCCGCGATTGCCAGGCGGCGCTGGCCCAGGCCGAGCAAAAGGTTCAGGTACTGCTCGAGCGTGATGGCGAGTTGGCCGAGGAACCCTTCGACGCGGATCAGCCAGAATGATTGCAGCCTACTCGGCCACCAGCCAGGCCCGCGTCAATGCGGCGCTGGAAACCCTGTTCACGGCACCAGGCCCCGAGTTGGCGCGGCTGTACGAAGCCATGCGCTACAGCGTGATGAATGGCGGCAAACGCGTGCGTCCCCTGCTGGCCTACGCCGCGTGTGAAGCATTGGGCGGCAAGCCTGAGCAAGCCAACGGTGCCGCCTGTGCGGTGGAGCTGATCCACGCCTATTCACTGGTACATGACGATTTGCCGGCCATGGACGATGACGATCTGCGTCGCGGCCAACCCACCACCCACAAGAAATTCGATGAAGCCTGCGCGATCCTCGCCGGTGACGGCTTGCAGAGCCTGGCTTTCAGCGCCCTGCTAGACCCGCGCCTGAGCACGTCGGATGCCGAAATCCGCCTGCAAATGGTCAGCGCCCTGGCACTGGCGGCGGGCCCGGCAGGCATGGTCGGCGGTCAGGCCATCGACCTCGGTTCGGTCGGCCTGAAGCTTGACCAGAAAGCCCTGGAATACATGCACCGGCACAAGACCGGTGCGCTGATCGAAGCCAGCGTCAAACTCGGCGCCCTGGCCAGCGGTCGTGCCGAGAAAGACGAACTCAAGTCCCTGCAGACTTATGCTCAAGCCATCGGCCTGGCATTTCAGGTCCAGGACGACATTCTCGACGTCGAAAGCGATACCGCCACCCTCGGCAAACGCCAGGGCGCGGACATTGCCCGGGACAAGCCGACCTACCCGGCCCTGCTCGGCCTCGACGCCGCCAAGGCCTATGCCCTGGAGTTGCGCGACCAGGCCCTGCATGCCCTGCGACCGTTTGACGCGGCGGCCGAGCCGTTGCGGGATCTGGCCCGGTATATCGTCGATCGCCGCAGTTGAAGGCGAATCCACCAAAAAAGACCAACGCGTGGGCAGGGGGCGAAGCATCAGGTAAACTGCCGCATCTTTTATACCTATAACGATTCGCCTGATGCCCACGACGTTTCATGAGATTCCCCGCAAGCGCCCGACCACGCCCCTGCTCGACCGCGCGAACACGCCGGACGGCCTGCGCCGGTTAGGCGAAGCCGAGCTGGAAACCCTGGCCGATGAGTTGCGCCTGGAATTGCTCTACACGGTCGGCCAGACCGGTGGGCATTTCGGTGCAGGCCTGGGCGTGATCGAGCTGACCATCGCGCTGCATTACGTCTTCGACACCCCGGACGACCGGCTGGTGTGGGACGTGGGTCATCAGGCTTATCCACACAAGATCCTCACCGGTCGTCGCGAGCGCATGGGCACCCTGCGCCAGAAGGACGGTGTCGCTGCCTTCCCGCGCCGTTCCGAGAGCGAGTACGACACCTTTGGCGTCGGCCACTCCAGCACCTCGATCAGTGCCGCGCTGGGCATGGCGATTGCCGCCCGCCTGCAAAACAGCGAGCGCAAGGCGATCGCGGTGATCGGCGACGGCGCGTTGACCGCGGGCATGGCGTTCGAGGCGCTGAACCATGCGCCGGAAGTGGACGCCAACATGCTGGTGATCCTCAACGACAACGACATGTCGATCTCGCGCAACGTCGGTGGCTTGTCGAACTACCTGGCGAAAATCCTTTCCAGCCGCACCTACGCGAGCATGCGCGAAGGCAGCAAGAAAGTGCTGTCGCGCCTGCCCGGTGCCTGGGAAATCGCTCGCCGCACCGAAGAATACGCCAAAGGCATGCTGGTTCCCGGCACGCTGTTCGAAGAGCTGGGCTGGAACTACATCGGCCCCATCGATGGCCACGACCTGCCGACCCTGATCGCCACCCTGCGCAACATGCGCGACCTGAAAGGTCCGCAGTTCCTGCACGTCGTCACCAAGAAAGGCAAAGGCTTCGCCCCGGCGGAAGTCGACCCGATCGGTTACCACGCCATCACCAAACTCGAACCGCTGGACGCCCCCGCCGCCGCGCCGAAAAAGGCCAGCGGGCCGAAATATTCCGGTGTATTCGGCGAATGGTTGTGCGACATGGCGGCTGCCGATCCGCGCCTGGTCGGGATTACCCCGGCGATGAAGGAGGGCTCGGACCTGGTCGCGTTCAGCGAACGTTTCCCGCTGCGCTACTTCGACGTGGCCATTGCCGAGCAACACGCTGTGACCCTCGCCGCCGGTATGGCCTGCGAAGGCGCCAAACCCGTAGTGGCCATCTATTCGACCTTCCTGCAGCGCGGCTACGACCAGCTTGTCCACGATGTGGCGGTGCAGAATCTCGACGTGCTGTTCGCCATCGACCGTGCAGGTCTGGTGGGCGAAGACGGTCCGACCCACGCCGGCAGCTTCGATTTGTCGTTCCTGCGCTGCATCCCCGGCATGCTGGTGATGACCCCGAGCGATGAAAACGAGCTGCGCAAGATGCTCACCACCGGTCACCTGTACGAAGGCCCGGCGGCTGTGCGTTATCCACGCGGTAATGGCCCGAACGCGACCATCGAGAAAGACCTCGAGCCGATCGAGATCGGCAAGGGCATAGTTCGCCGCCAGGGCAGCAAAGTCGCCTTGCTGGTGTTCGGCGTGCAACTGGCCGAAGCCCTGAAAGTCGCCGAGACGCTGGACGCGACCGTGGTCGACATGCGCTTCGTCAAGCCGCTGGATGAAGCGCTGGTTCGCGAAATCGCCGGCAGCCACGAGCTGCTGGTGACCGTCGAGGAAAACGCAATCATGGGCGGCGCCGGTGGCGCGGTCAGCGAATTCCTCGCCCGCGAAAACATCCTCAAGTCGATGCTGCACCTGGGCTTGCCGGACATCTACGTCGAGCACGCCAAGCCTGCGCAAATGCTGGCCGAGTGCGGGCTGGATGAAGCCGGGATCGAGGCATCGATCCGCGAGCGCCTGCAACTGCTCAACATCTAAACGCAAAACCCTGTGGGAGCGGGCTTGCCCGCGAAGAGGCCGGTATATCCAACATCAATGTTGGCTGTACCGACGCCTTCGCGAGCAAGCCCGCTCCCACATTTGATTTGTGTGCACCACGAAACACCATCGGACCACCCATGAAGTTCTCCCGCCTCGCCCTGCCCCTGTTTCTTCTGCCAACCGCAAACGCCCTCGCCGACACCTTCGAACGCGATCAAGCGCTGAAGCTGCCCGACGTGCTGATCAGCGCCAACCGCCAGGTCGAAGCACGCAACGACAGCAGCGCCGCCAACACCGTGTTCACCCGCGACGACATCGATCGCCTGCAACCCGATAGCGTCACCGACCTGCTGCGCCGTGTACCGGGCGTGCAAATCGTGCAGGCCGGCGGGCGCGGCAGTGTGCCGGGTGTCTACATTCGCGGCACGCAATCAGCCCAGAGCCTGGTGCTGGTGGACGGTCAGCGCATCGGTAGCTCGACCTCCGGCGACAGCAACCTGCAGCACATCAATATCGATCAGGTCGAGCGCGTAGAAGTGCTGCGCGGCTCCCGTTCGGTGATTTATGGCAGCGATGCGATTGGCGGGGTAATCCAGATCTTCACCCGCCGTGGTGGCGAGCAGGGCCTGCAACCGCGCCTGCAGACGGCGTTTGGCAGCAACCAGACCTGGGAGCGCAGCCTTGGCCTGTCCGGTGGCGATGAGCGCACCCGTTTCAATCTCGGCGCCAGCCTCGACGAAAGCGCCGGGATCAATCGCACCCACGAGTCATACCCCAGCGACGGCGACCATGACGAGTACCGAAACCAGTCGTTTAGCATGAGCTTTAGCCACGCACTCAGCGATGACATCGAGATCGGCGCCAACGCGCTGGATAATCGTGGCAAAAGCGAATTCGACAACCCGTTCGGGGCAGTCCAACAGCAGCCATACAACGAATTCGATGTGAGCAGTGTCAGCAGTTACATCGACGCGCGTATCAATGAAGCATGGAAAACCCGTGTTGAACTCGGTCACAGCGAAAACCGCGAGAAGACCCTCGACAAACTCAGTGACGAACGCAGCGTGTTCAACACCTACCGGGATTCGGTGAACTGGCAGAACGACCTGACGCTCAACGAGCGCAACAGTCTGCTGCTGGGAGGTGACTGGTATGAAGACCGGATCAACAGCAGCACCGCGTTCGATGAAGACAGTCGCTGGAATCGTGCGGCGTACATTCAGCATCGCTATCGGGCCGAGCGTTTCTCCACGGAGCTGGGTTTGCGTCACGACGACAACCAGCAGTTCGGCAGCCAGAACACCTGGAGCGGCACCTTCACCCTGCCGCTGAACCCGGACAACGAAGTGCTGTTCACCTACAGCGAAGGCTTCCGCGCACCGACGTTCAACGACCTGTACTACCCCGACTTCAGCAACCCGGACCTCAAGCCTGAAACCTCGAAAAGCTATGAGCTGCAATGGCGCAGCCAATTGACCGAGAGCAGTCGACTGGAAACGTCGCTGTATCGTACCGACCTTGAAGACGCGATCATCTTCGGCAGCAACTCGAGCCCCGAGAACGTTGCCTCGGCGCGGATCAACGGCTTCGAAGCAACGCTGAAGCAGGAACTGTTCGACTGGCAGAGCAATCTCGGCGTGGCGATCATCGATCCGCGCGACCGTGACACGGGCCACACCCTGGCCCGTCGCGCGCGGCGTACCTTGAGTTGGGATCTGGACCGACAGTTCGATCGCCTGGGCCTCGGCGCCAGTTGGCAAGCGGTCAGCAGCAGCTATGACGACCTGAACAATCAACAGCCCCTCGGCGGCTATGCCTTGCTGGGGCTGCGCAGCAGTTGGGAGCTCAATCGTGAAGTCAGGCTGGAGCTGAAGGTCGACAACCTGCTGGACAAGGGCTACAGCCGGGCGTTGTACAGCTACCAGGGCAGCCAGTACGGGTATCGCGAGGAAGGTCGGGCGTGGATGTTTGGCGTGACGTGGACGCCTGGAATCTGATCCGGAATCTGTACTGTCTGGACCGGCCTCTTCGCGAGCAGGCTCGCTCCCACAGGTTTTCGGGTTGGATTACAGATTTGTGATTAAAGCAGAACCCTGTGGGAGCGGGCTTGCTCGCGAAGCAGGCACCTCGCTCTCAGCGGCCAGGCGCAATCAACTGGCAAAGCTTTGCAGTTGCCTCAACCATCTGCCCACTCGGTCGCTCCAGGCCTTTGTCCGTCACCAGGCGCAATTGCCCCTGTGCTACCGCCGCCACCTGCGGCCAGGCTTTCCACGCGTCGAGCTGCGCCTGATCGCTGGCCAGAATCACCTCGGGATTACGCTGCAACACGGCTTCCACGCTGATCTGCGGTGCCGGCAGCTTCAGGTCGGCGAACACGTTTTTTGCTCCGCAGACCTCCAGCGCGTCGCTGATGATCTGCTCGCCACCAACGGTGTACAAGGGCCGATCCCATATCTGATAGAACACCCGCAACGGCTGATCCCGTCGATAACGTTGACGCAGTGCATCCAACCGCTGGCGCAAATCGCTGGCCAATGAAACGCCGCGTTCAGGCCGATCGAGCCGAGCGGCAATGGCCTCGATTTGCGCGGTGAGTTGGTCCAGGCTGTGGGGTTCGGCGACGTAGGTGGGAATGTTCAGGTGCTTGAGCTGGTCGCGCTGGGCCGGGCCGATACTACCGGGCCATAGCAGCAACAGGTCGGGCTTCAGGCTGAGCAACCGCTCCATGTCCAACTGGCCATAGCGGCCAACGGAGGGCAGGTTCTTGAGTTCAGCCGGTCGCTCACCGGCGTCCAGCACACCGACCAGGAGGTCGGCAGAACCCAGTTCAACAACGATTTCAGAGAGTGACGGTGCAAGGCTGACGACCCGCTCGACCGCGATGGCCGATCGGCTGGCGGCCAGCAGCAAAACCGCCAGCCAGAGCGCGCGCATCAACCGAGCTGACGCGGAATACGGTAGAGGTAGAACAGCACGGCGGTCGACAGCGCCAACAGCATCAGCGGCACCGCTTCGAGTCCGACGAACACCGCCAGGGCACCGATCCACGCTGGCAGGCCGGCGGCAAGGAACGCTGTACGGCGTTTCGCCGCCAGGTTGATCCACGCGCCAGGTTCTTCAGGGGTATCGAGGGCTTTCTGGGTGGCGATCAGCGCGTGCTTGTAGGCGCCGAAAAACTTCAGGCTGACAAACATCGAAGCGACACCGGCGATGAACAACGGCATCGTCAGCACCGGCAGAATGGCTTCGCTCTGGCCGAACATCGCGTTGATCACGAACAGCGGCAACAGGGCCAGTGCCAGGTATTGCCACCAGTTGACGGACAGTCGCCGCCGAACCTGACCCCGGGTCACGCCCGGTCTACCTCGCCCTGATGTTCATTGCCCATCATGTGGTCGAGCTTGCTGGCCTTGGTCGCCAGGTAGAGTCGGTTATGCGGGTTGTGGCCAGTGTGCAACGGCACGCGCTCGGCGACCGCGATCCCCATGTCGGTCAAGGCCTTGACCTTGCGCGGGTTGTTGGTCATCAGGCGCAATGACTTCACGCCCAGGTGCTCCAGCATCGGCAGGCACATGGCATAGTCACGCTGGTCGGCAGCAAAGCCCAGACGCTCGTTGGCTTCGACGGTATCGGCGCCACCGTCCTGCAACTCATAGGCGCGGATCTTGTTCAGCAGGCCAATGCCACGACCTTCCTGGCGCAAGTACAGCAACACGCCACGACCTTCGCGGGCGATGGCCTGTAAAGCGGCCTCCAGTTGCGAGCCGCAGTCGCAACGCTGGCTGAACAGTGCATCGCCAGTCAGGCATTCGGAGTGCAACCGGCCGAGTACAGGGGCACCGTCGTCGAACTCACCCAGGCTCAGCACAACGTGCTCGCGGCCAGTGCCTTCATCGAGAAAGCCGTGCATGGTGAATTGCGCAAAAGGCGTTGGCAGCTTGGAAGCGGCGACAAAAACGACAGGCACCGGTGTGCTCCTGATCTAAAAGTTCTGAAGATTCGCAGAGCCGGCATTGTAACAGCAGGTTCCGAGCGACGCTTAGGCTGAATTATCGGCGATAACCATCAAAAAGTTTGATATGCGTCCCACAGGGCTCTGTGTCAGCCCTTCAGTTCGAATCAAACGGATAAGGCTGTTTCCAGCGCTCGAAGATCGGTTTGAGCTCACCGCTTTTTACCAACGTCTCCATACGGTGATCGAACAGGGTCATCAAGCTACGCGCCTTTGGGGTCTTGGCAAAGCAAAGGTACAACGGCAACTCGGCGATATGGGTACTGCGCAACCGGGAGGGATCTTTGGCCACGCTCGGCCAGGCCCAGCGAACGCAGGTAGGGCTCGGTGCGGATGTGCACTTTGACACCTGCCGGCTCGAACACTTGTCGCAGCACGTCCCAGCCCAGGCCATGACCGTCGGCGGCGGTGTAGTCTTCCCAGTCTTCGCTGGCCAGATGAATCACCGACGGCGGCGTAGCCCCCTCTCCTCCCGCTTGGGCGAAAGAGCAAAACATCGCGAGCACCACCATCAATCCCCGTAGAACCATCCCTGCTCCCCCGATTATCGCCTGGCATCCCTTGATCAGGCGAAAAACCACACCAGTCCCTGCATCGCCAACCAGGCGAACACCCCGGCCAGGACATCATCGAGCATGATGCCAACGCCGCCATGCACATGCCGGTCGATCCAGCGAATCGGCCATGGCTTGAGGATATCGAAGAAGCGGAACATCAAGAAGCCTGCCAGCAACCACTGCCAACCTTCCGGCACCAGCCACAGGGTGATCCACATCCCGACCATTTCGTCCCAGACGATGCCTTCATGGTCGTGTACCCGCAAATCGTCGGCCACTTTGCCGCACAGCCAGAAGCCGAACAGCATGGTGATGCCGAGCATCAGCCAGTAACCCCAGTCGGGCAACATCTGCCACAACGGAATAAAGGGGAGCGCAACTAACGAACCCCAAGTGCCGGGCGCCTTTGGCAAGGTGCCCGAGCCGAAGCCGAACGCCAGGAAATGCCATGGATTACGCCAGACCGACGGCGGTACGAATTCCGCCGGGACCTGCTTGGGATGATCTGTCACGGTGACTCCCGAAAATGTTGATAACCCCGGGTTTGCGGGGTGATGTCCTGGCCATCGGCGTCCAGCAGCGTCACGCCCTGCCCCGTCACCACCCGTCCAATCACATGGATCGGCCAGCCGTCGGCCAGCAATGGCGGCAACTCGACGGACGGTAGGGTGAACGCCAGCACGTAATCGTCGCCACCGCTCAGGGCCGCCACCTGGGCGTCCGATCGGCCGAGAAAGTCGACCAGGCTCTGCGACAGCGGTAAACGCTCCCGCTCGACTTCGATACCGACTTTCGAGGCCAGCGCGATATGCCCGCAATCAGCGAGCAGGCCGTCGGAGATGTCCATCGCCGAAGTGGCCTTGCCCCGCAGCGCCTGCCCCAGGCCAAGCTGCGGTTGCGGCGACCAGTAGTGGGCCAGCAACGGCTCGGCAACGCTCGCGTCGGCCGTGCGTTGGCCGAGCACCAATGGCAAGGCACCGGCAGCTTTGCCCAGATCGCCGCCAACACACAGCAGATCGCCCGGCTGCGCACCGCTGCGGGTCAGCGCCTGGCCACTCGGCACGCGACCGAATACGGTCATGGTCAGGCTGAGCGGCCCACGGGTGGTGTCACCGCCCACCAGTGCCACGCCGCAGCTTTGCGCCATGGTGTTCAACCCACGGGCATAGGCTTGCAGCCAATCGGCGGTCACCATCGGCAAGGTCAGGGCAAGGGTAAAGGCGATTGGTGTGGCGCCCATCGCGGCCAGGTCGCTGACGGCCACGGCCAGCGAGCGCTGACCGAGCAGAAAGGGATCGCAGGGATCGGCGAAATGCACGCCGGCCACCAGCGTATCGGTAGAAATCGCCAACTGCTCCCCGGGAGGAACAGCCAGCAAGGCGCAGTCATCGCCGATCCCGAGGGCAACGCCTTCGCCGCCCTGCGCACAAGGCGCGGCGGCGAAGAAATTGCGGATCAGCTCAAACTCGCCCATGGCTTCGTGTCAACATTCCAAGCGCCAATCAGCGCTTGAACGCCTTCACTTCAGCTTCACGCAGACGCGGGGCCAGCTTGTCGAGCACACCGTTGACGAACTTGTGGCCGTCGGTGGAACCGAAGACCTTGGCCAGTTCGATACCTTCGTTGATCACAACGCGGTACGGCACGTCGACGCGCTTGAGCAGTTCCCAGGTGGACAGGCGCAGAACCGCCAGTTCAACCGGGTCCAGCTCTTCGATGGTCAGATCGAGGCAAGGCTTGAGTGCGGTGTCGATTTCGGTCTTGAACTGCGGAACCCCGTGCAGGATTTCGCGGAAGTACGCGCCGTCGACATCGCTGAAATCGTTATCGACCCGGAACTGCGCTTCGATCTCGTTCAGCGACTGCTTGGCCATGTGCCACTGGTACAGCGCCTGAGTCGCGAGCTGACGGGCTTCGCGGCGCTTGGCGCTTTTCGATGGCTTGCCGGCATCCGCAGGCTTTGGATCGCGCGGGTTGAAACGATCGCTATCGTCGCTAATCACTTGGCCTCCAACTGCGCCAGCAGGCTGACCATTTCCAGAGCGGACAGGGCAGCTTCAGCACCTTTGTTGCCGGCCTTGGTGCCGGAACGCTCGATGGCTTGCTCGATGGAGTCAACGGTCAGCACGCCGAATGCAACCGGTACGCCGAACTCCATGGACACCTGGGCCAGGCCCTTGGTGCATTCGCCAGCCACGTATTCGAAATGCGGAGTGCCGCCACGAATGACTGCGCCCAGGGCGATGATTGCCGCGAACTCGCCCTTTTGAGCGACTTTCTGTGCAACCAGCGGAATTTCGAAGGCGCCAGGTGCGCGGATGATGGTGATGTCGCTTTCGCTCACGCCGTGGCGAACCAGGGCATCAACGGCACCGCTGACCAGGCTTTCAACGACGAAGCTGTTGAAACGGCCCACTACCAGAGCGTAGCGGCCTTTAGGGGCGATGAAGGTACCTTCGATGGTCTTCAGGGTCATTCGTTAGATCTCTTAAAGAGCCGGGACGCGTCTCGTACGCGTCCCTCAGTGATATTTGAACCGCGAATTCAAGGCCGGGAACAACCGGTCATTATTCGGAGGGCACGTATTCTACAACTTCCAGATCGAAACCGGATATCGCATTAAATTTCATGGGTGCCGACATCAGGCGCATTTTGCGTACGCCCAGGTCACGCAGGATCTGCGAACCGGCACCGACAGTGCTGTAGGTGGTCGGTTTTTTCACCGCGGCGTGATCGGCGGTTTCGCGGATATGCGCCAGCAATACGTCACCATCGAGCGGGTGACCGAGCAACAGCACCACGCCGCTGCCGGCCTCGGCAACCGCTGACATGGCGGCGCGCAGGCTCCAGCGGCCTGGTTGCTTGACCATCAGCAGGTCACGCAGCGGGTCCATGTTGTGCACGCGAACCAGGGTCGGTTCTTCGGCACACACGTTGCCCAGGGTCAGCGCCATGTGCACGTCGCCTTCCACCGAATCACGATAGGTCACCAGGTTGAATTGGCCCAGTTCGCTGTCCAGCGGCTGCTCGGCAATCCGCTGAACGGTACGTTCGTGGATCATCCGGTAGTGAATCAGGTCGGCGATGGTGCCGATCTTGATGTCGTGTTCGGCAGCAAAAGCTTCCAGTTCGGCACGACGGGACATGGTGCCATCGTCGTTCATCACTTCGCAGATCACGCCACTCGGCTCGAAACCGGCCATGCGCGCCAGGTCGCAGGCCGCTTCGGTGTGGCCGGCACGGGCCAGGGTGCCGCCGGCCTGGGCCATCAGCGGGAAGATGTGGCCCGGGCTGACGATGTCTTCAGCCTTGGCATCACGGGCGGCAGCCGCTTGCACGGTACGCGCGCGGTCGGCGGCGGAGATGCCGGTGGTCACGCCGGTGGCGGCTTCGATGGAGACGGTGAACTTGGTGCCGAAACCGGAACCGTTGCGCGGTGCCATCAACGGCAGTTTGAGCAGTTCGCAGCGCTCGCGGCTCATCGGCATGCAAATCAGGCCACGGGCGTGCTTGGCCATGAAGTTGATGTGCTCGGGCTTGCAGCACTCGGCGGCCATGATCAGGTCGCCTTCGTTCTCGCGGTCTTCGTCATCCATGAGGATGACCATCTTGCCTTGGCGGATGTCTTCAACCAGTTCTTCGATGCTATTGAGCGCCACAAGGCACCCCCTTGGGTCAGGATTTGAGGTAGCCGTTGGCGGCCAGAAAGCTTTCGGTAATGGTGCTGCCGGCAGTCGGCTCTGCGGCCTTGTCGCCCAAAAGCAGGCGTTCCAGGTAACGGGCCAGCAAGTCGACTTCCAGGTTCACCCGGCGACCAGGCTGATACGACGCCATGATGGTTTCACTCAGGGTGTGCGGAATGATGGTCAGCAGGAACTCGGCGCCATCGACCGCGTTCACGGTCAGGCTGGTGCCGTCGACGGTGATCGAGCCTTTATGGGCGATGTACTTGGCCAGGTCCTTGGGTGCGCGAATGCGGAATTCCACGGCGCGCGCGTTTTCGGTACGGGCAACCACTTCACCCACGCCATCGACGTGACCGCTGACCAGATGCCCGCCAAGGCGAGTGGTCGGGGTCAGGGCTTTTTCCAGATTGACCGGGCTGCCGCTTTTCAGGTCGTTCATGGCGGTGCAGTCGAGGGTTTCGCGACTGACGTCCGCCGCAAAACCATTGCCCGGTAATTCAACGGCCGTCAGGCACACGCCGTTGACCGCGATGCTGTCGCCCAGCTTGACGTCGCTCAGGTCGAGCTTGCCGGTTTCGACGTGAACCCGCACATCACCGCCCTTTGGGGTCAATGCACGAATACTGCCGATGGATTCGATGATGCCGGTAAACATGAGGTTCTCCTCGAGAACAAAGCCAGCGCTATAGCGATGGCCGGAAATTATACGCTCGCTGCTGGCACTGGGATGGCGATGACTCGCCAGTCATCGCCAACTGCACGAATTTCGGTGATTTTGAGTGCCGGCGCATCCTTCATTTGCGCGAGCGGCCAGTCCAGCAGCGGCCGCGCCGAAGAACCCATGAACTTGCCGGCGATGAATATCTGGAATTCGTCCACCAACCCAAGCTGAGCGAAAGCACCCGCCAGCCGTGGACCGGCCTCGACCAGCACCTCGTTGACGCCACGGTTGGCGAGTTCGACCAGCAGCTGACGCAGGTCGACCTGGCCATCGTAGCCGGGCACGATCAGGCATTCCGGGCCGTTGGCGTACTGCTCTTCCACCGCCACGCAGGTGGCGACCAGCGCCGGGCCGGCCTTGAAGAACGGCGCATCCAGCGGTACGCGCAGGCGGCCATCGACCAGCACACGCAGCGGCGGCCGGCTCATGGCCAGTGCGGTTTGTTCGGCGTCCAGTCCGAGCTCATCGGCACGCACGGTCAACCGCGCGTTGTCCGCCAGCACCGTGTCGGCGCCGGTCAGCACCACGCTGGCCTGGGCGCGCAGGCGTTGCACCGCCGAGCGTGCTGCCGGACCGGTAATCCACTGGCTTTCGCCGCTTTCCATCGCCGTGCGACCGTCGAGGCTCATGGCCAGCTTGACCCGCACGAACGGCAAGCCGTGCTCCATGCGCTTGAGGAAACCTTGGTTGAGCTTTCGCGCTTCACCCTCCAGCACACCACTTTCGGTGGCGATACCGGCCTGAGCCAGGCGTTGCAAACCGCGACCGGCGACTTCCGGGTTCGGGTCCTGCATCGCCGCGACCACGCGGGCCACACCGGCATTCACCAGCGCATCGGCACAGGGCGGCGTGCGGCCGTGGTGGCTGCAAGGCTCAAGCGTCACATAAGCGGTCGCGCCACGCGCCTGCTCACCGGCCGCGCGCAAGGCGTGGACCTCGGCGTGAGGCTCGCCGGCGCGCTCGTGCCAGCCTTCGCCGACAATCTGCCCACCCTGCACGATCACGCAACCTACACGTGGGTTGGGGTGCGTTGTGTAATGCCCCTTGCGCGCCAGCTCCAGGGCACGGGCCATGAAATGGGCGTCGAGGATGGCAAGTTCTGCGGGCGTGGTCATTCTTTCACCGGTTCACGGGCCAGGCGATCGATCTCTTCGCGGAACTCGTTGAGGTCCTGGAAGCGACGATAGACCGAAGCAAAGCGGATGTAGGCGACTTCGTCGAGCTTCTGCAGCTCGGCCATCACCAGTTCGCCGACCACGAGGGATTTGACCTCGCGCTCGCCGGTGGCACGCAGTTTGTGTTTGATGTGCACCAGCGACGATTCGAGGCGCTCGACGCTCACCGGGCGCTTTTCCAGCGCGCGCTGCATGCCGGCGCGGAGTTTTTCTTCGTCGAACGGCTGGCGGCTGCCGTCGGTTTTTATCAGGCGCGGCAACACCAGTTCAGCCGTCTCGAACGTCGTGAAACGCTCGCCGCAGGCCAGGCATTCACGCCGGCGGCGCACCTGTTCGCCCTCGGCGACCAGACGCGAGTCGATGACCTTGGTGTCGTTGGCACCGCAGAAGGGACAGTGCATGGTGGCAGGCAACAAAAAAAGGGAGGGCCATGGTAGCGCATCCCGGTGGCAAGACAAGCCATAGGGTTTGCGGTATACAGACGGGATGATCACTTGATCCATGGAATTCAGCTTTATGGAGCCACCAATGTCGTTACGTCCGCTCATTTTGCTCAGTGTTTTCAGCCTCCTGGTGGCTTGCAGCAGCGATGCACCCAAGCCCCAGCCGCCAACACCTGGCCCGGCGCCGCAGCAAGCGCAGAAGAAAGCCCGGGAGGCTGCAGACCTCGGCCCCCTGCCTGCCTATCAGCGTGAGCTGAGCGGCACCCTGCAGGGCGTGCCGGCCGGTGCTGAAGTCGAGCTGGCATTGCTGGTAATCGACGAAAAAGACCGCCCGCAACAATTGCTCGCCAGTTCCAGCCTGATCGGCAACAACCAGGTATTGCCGTTTCACCTGCGCTTCAATCCGGAGTCCTTCCCAACCGGCGCCCGTGTGGAACTGCGAGGCCGCGCCAGCCAGTCCGGCCAGTTGATCCTGCACTTGCCATCGCAACTGATTACCCAGCCGACCACCCAGGCCCTGGGCCAATTGCAATTCGTCAAAGCCCCATGAGTGCACCGCTCGACCTGCAACGGGCCCTGGCTGAATTGCTCGGCGATGCACAACTGGTGGCCTGCCCGTTGCCGGAAACCGATTTGAAGCTGTGGCTGATCGACGGCGACAACATGGACCGCGCCTTCAGCCCCGAAGAAACCCGGCGCATCCTGCATGAGCCCCCGTACTGGAGTTTCTGCTGGGCCAGCGGCCTGGCCGTGGCCCGCTATCTGGCCGCAAACCCGCACTGGGTCGAAGGCAAGCGGGTGCTGGATTTCGGCGCTGGCTCCGGGGTGGCGGGGATTGCCGCCGCCAGGGCCGGCGCACTGGAAGTGCTGGCCTGCGACCTCGATCCACTGGCGATTGCCGCGTGTCGGGCGAATGCCGAGCTCAATGACGTGCAGCTCAACTACTCGACGGACTTTTTCGCCGAGGCTGATCGCTTCGATCTGATTCTGGTGGCGGATGTGCTGTACGACCGGGCGAACCTGCCGCTGCTCGACCAGTTCCTCAGTCGCGGCCGAGAGGCGCTGGTGGCGGATTCCCGGGTACGGGATTTTCGCCATCCGTTGTACCGGCGCATCGAGATGCTCGAAGCCATGACGCTGCCGGATCTGGCCGAGCCCCACGAGTTTCGGCATGTGAGCCTCTACCATGCACAGCGCTAGTTAAAAGCTTCGCGGGCAAGCCCGCTCCCACAATGGTTGGTGTGAACCACACATCTTGTGGCGACTTCAATCCCTGTGGGAGCGGGCTTGCCCGCGAAGGCGCCCTGTCAGGCAACACACCTCTCACGGTCAACCGCTTCCGGCCGCCCCCCACCAAGCCGTATAGTTGCCCCATTCACGCTTCCAAGAGATTGCCCATGAGTCAGGAAACGCCGTACATCTTCGACGCCACGACTGCCGATTTCGACCAGTCGGTGATCGAGAACTCTTTCCACAAGCCGGTGCTGGTGGATTTCTGGGCCGAATGGTGCGCGCCCTGCAAAGTGCTGATGCCAATGTTGCAGAGCATTGCCGAGAGCTATCAGGGTGAGTTGCTGCTGGCCAAGGTCAACTGCGACCTCGAGCAAGACATCGTCGCCCGCTTCGGCATCCGCAGCCTGCCGACCGTGGTGCTGTTCAAGGACGGCCAGCCTGTCGACGGCTTTGCCGGTGCCCAGCCTGAATCCGCCGTGCGCGCCCTGCTCGAACCCCATGTGCAGATGCCGCCACCGGCCGCCGCCGATCCGTTCGAACAGGCCCAGGCGTTGTTCGACGACAGCCGCTTTGCCGATGCCGAAGCATTGCTCAAGGTGATCCTGGGTGAAGACAATACCAACGCCAAGGCGCTGATCCTGTACGCCCGCTGCCTGACCGAGCGCGGTGAACTGGGCGAGGCACAAACCGTGCTGGATGCGGTCAAGAGCGACGAGCACAAGGCCGCGCTGGCCGGCGCCAAGGCGCAGATCAAGTTTCTCGGTTTGGCCAAGGACCTGCCGGACGCCGCCGACCTGAAGGCACGGCTGGCAAAAGACCCGCTGGACGATGAAGCGGTCTATCAACTGGCGATCCAGCAACTGGCCCGTCAGCAGTACGACGCTGCGCTGGATGCTTTGCTGAAGTTGTTCATCCGCAACCGCAGCTACAGCGAAGGTTTGCCGCACAAGACCTTGCTGCAAGTGTTCGAGTTGCTGGGCAATGATCACCCGCTGGTGAGCACGTACCGTCGTAAATTGTTTGCCGCGCTGTATTGAATTGCCCTTGTAGGAGCGAGCTTGCTCGCGATGGGCGTCAACGATAATGAGGGCTACCGGTATGACCGCGGTGCCCTGAGGCTCTTCGCGAGCAAGCTCGCTCCTACAACCAGCGGTACAACGGTGTATCGCCGCCGCTTTCCACTTTCACATCCGCACAATGGCGCAAGCGCACCAGCAGGCGCTTGCCCGCCGCCGCACTGCCGGTCAGGCCTTCCAATTGATCGAGCAAGTCCGGTCCACTCAACTGTCCGGCCTGACGCAGCAAATCCCGGGCGATCTGCCACAGCGCATCATCCTGATTCAGCGGTTTCGCCACCGGGGCGCTGACCGGGTTTTTTTCTACCTGCAACTGCGCCCCTAGTCGCGCCCAGTCCGCATCGTCCATCTCCAGGGTCAGATCCACCGGCCAGTCGCCGATGCTTCCGCGAATTCGCAACATAAGTCTGCTCCCGCACTTTTCTTCCCTGCATGCTCCCATGGGACTTGTGCAACGCCAAGCAGGCAGTCAAACTCTCCACACTTACGTTATAAGATTACATAACATTTTCTTCATTTTACTTTTCGGAGACTCGCCATGCGTTGTCTGCTCCTCGCTCTGCCGTTTGCCATGCTGCCGCTGGCTGTCGCCCATGCCGCCGATGAACACGATCACGAGCATGGCAGCCTGGGCGCCCACGAACATGGCGTTGGGCGCCTGAACGCGGCGCTGGACGGCAAGACCCTGGCGCTGGAACTGCAAAGCCCGGCCATGAACCTGGTGGGGTTCGAACACGTCGCCACCAGCGATGCCGACAAAGCCAAAGTCGCCGCGGCCCGCGCTCTGCTTGAACAACCGCTGGCCCTGTTCAACCTGCCGAAAGCCGCCGGTTGCGTGGTGGAAAACCAGGAACTGGAAAGCCCGTTGTTCGGTGACACGCCCGATGCCGACGATGACCATGATGAAGACGCCAAGGACGAGCATCATCACGACCACAGCGAAATCCACGCTCATTATCAGTTCACCTGCGCCACACCGGACGCATTGAAGACCCTGGACCTGGCGAACATGTTCAACTCATTCCCGGCCACTCGGACGATTCAGGTACAACTGATCGGCCCGAGCGGGCAGCAAGGCGTTGATGTGACGGCCAAGGCTGCCGCCCTCAAATTCTGAATCCACCTCGTTCCCCTTTGTAGGAGCGAGCTCGCTCGCGATGGACGTCAACGATAACGCTGGAAACCTGACTCACCTCAGTGCTCTCAGGTTTTTCGCGAGCAAGCTCGCTCCTACAGGGTTCACCATCAACCTGAACCGGTTTCACATGACCCAAGCACTCATCGAACTGTCCGACCTGGGCTTCAGCTGGCCCGGTCACCCGCCACTGCTGGACATCCCGGCGTTTCGCCTGGAGCGCGGTGAAACCCTGTTTCTCAAAGGTCCCAGCGGTAGCGGCAAGACCACCCTGCTCGGCCTGCTCGGCGGCGTGCAAAAACCCGATCGCGGCAGCATCCGCCTGCTCGGCCAGGAACTGACGCAACTGTCGGCCGGCGCCCGCGACCACTTCCGCGTCGATCACACCGGCTACATCTTCCAGCAGTTCAACCTGCTGCCGTTTCTGTCGGTGCGTGAAAACGTCGAACTGCCCTGCCACTTCTCGACACTGCGTGCCGAACGGGCGAAACAGCGTCATGGCAGCGTCGACAAAGCGGCCGCGACGCTGCTCGCCCACTTGGGTCTGAAGGATGCGAACATCCTCGGTCGCCGCGCCGATTCGTTGTCCATCGGCCAGCAGCAACGGGTCGCCGCCGCCCGTGCACTGATCGGTCAACCGGAACTGGTGATCGCCGACGAGCCGACCTCGGCCCTCGATTACGACGCCCGTGAGAACTTCATTCGCCTGCTGTTCGCCGAGTGCCGCGAAGCCGGCTCGAGCCTGTTGTTCGTCAGCCACGACCAGAGCCTGGCGCCGCTGTTCGATCACAACCTGTCGCTGGCCGAACTCAATCGCGCCGCCACCCCGTCCGAGGTCTGAGATGTATCTGTTTCGTCTAGCCATGGCCAGCCTGGCTAACCGCCGCTTCACCGCGATCCTCACGGCGTTCGCCATCGCCTTGTCGGTGTGCCTGCTGCTGGCGGTGGAGCGCGTGCGCACTGAAGCCAAGGCCAGTTTCGCCAGCACCATCAGCGGTACCGACCTGATCGTCGGCGCCCGCTCAGGTTCGGTGAACCTGTTGCTGTACTCGGTATTCCGCATCGGTAACGCCACCAACAACATCCGCTGGGACAGCTTCGAGCACTTCGCCAGCAACCCGAAAGTGAAATGGGCGATCCCGATGTCTCTCGGTGATTCCCATCGCGGCTATCGGGTGATGGGCACCACCGAAGCCTACTTCGAGCATTACCAGTATGGCCGCCAGCAACACCTGGAGCTGGCCGATGGCCGGGCGTTTGCGAGCGACCCGTTCGAAGTGGTGCTCGGTGCCGAAGTGGCCGAGGCACTGCACTACAAACTCGGTGACAAACTGGTGCTGGCCCACGGCGTGGCGGCGATCAGTCTGGTCAAGCACGACGACAAGCCGTTCACCGTGGTCGGCATTCTCAAACGCACCGGCACGCCGGTGGACCGCACGCTGCACATCAGCCTTGGCGGTATGGAAGCGATTCACATCGACTGGCATAACGGCGTGCCGGCCCGGGGCGAGGGCCGAATCACGGCCGATCAGGCACGTAACATGGACCTCACGCCGCAAGCGATCACCGCGTTCATGCTCGGTCTGAACAACAAGATTTCGACCTTTGCCCTGCAACGGGAAATCAATGAATTCCGTGGTGAGCCAATGCTGGCGATCCTGCCGGGCGTGGCGCTGCAAGAGCTGTGGAGCCTGATGGGCACGGCGGAAAAAGCCTTGTTCGTGGTCTCGCTGTTTGTGGTGCTGACCGGGTTGATCGGCATGCTCACGGCCATTCTCACCAGCCTCAACGAACGCCGTCGGGAAATGGCGATCCTGCGTTCGGTGGGTGCGCGACCCTGGCACATCGCGACGCTGCTGGTGCTCGAAGCTTTCGCCCTGGCGCTGTCGGGCGTGATCGCTGGCGTGGCGTTGCTGTATGTGTGCATTGCGGCGGCCCAGGGTTATGTGCAGGCCAACTATGGTCTGTATCTGCCGCTGTCCTGGCCGAGCGAGTATGAATGGATGCTGCTCGGTGGCATCCTGATCGCCGCGTTGCTGATGGGCAGCGTGCCGGCCTGGCGCGCCTATCGCCAATCCCTGGCCGATGGCCTGTCGATCCGTTTATGAGGACGCTGAAAATGCCCCGCGCTGTACTTGCGCTGTTGATGCTGGTCGCCCTGCCCCTGTGGGCAGCCCAGCCGCGAGACCTGACCTGGTCGGAGATGATTCCGCCGGATGCGCCGAAAGAAGTGCCGAACATGACGCCGCTGCACGATCTGTCGCAGATGAGCACCGCACTGTCAGCCGAGTCGGCGCCCGCCGCCAAACAAGACTTGCCCAACGCACCGGTGGTCAAGACCCTCGATGGCCAGAATATTCGCCTGCCGGGTTACATCGTGCCGCTGGAAGTGAGCGAGGAAGGACGCACCACGGAGTTTCTGCTGGTGCCGTATTTCGGCGCCTGCATTCACGTACCGCCACCGCCGTCGAACCAGATCGTGCACATCAAGAGCGAAGTCGGCGTGAAGCTGGACGAGTTGTATCAGCCGTACTGGATCGAGGGCGCATTGCAGGTCAAGGCGTCCACCAGCGAACTGGCGGATGCCGGGTATCAGATGGAGGCGGACAAGATTTATCTGTATGAATTGCCGGAGTGAATCCGGTCGTTTTGTGTTGTTAGAAATGCCGTCTTCGCGAGCAAGTCGGATCGCCGCACCGCCGCTCCCACATTGGAATACGTTCCCCCTGTGGGAGCGGGCTTGCTCGCGAAGAGGCCATCAAAAACACCACAAAAACCACCCCCTTCCCACTTTCATTGAGCTGCATCAAAAGACCGAATCGTTAGGCGCCTTACCATTGGACATCGAACATTTTTAACGTCCTCTGGAGCCCCCATGAACAAGTCCTTGCTCAGCGCTTCGCTGGTTGCCCTCGCGCTCGCAGCCCCGCTCGCCAATGCTTTCGAAGCCGGTGACATCATCCTTCGTGCCGGCGCCATCACCGTCGACCCGGAAGCCGACAGCTCCAGCGTCAAGGTTGATCAAGGCCCGCTGGCGGGTGCCGACCTGGGTGGCAAGGCGACCCTGAGCAGCGACACGCAACTGGGCTTGAACTTCGCCTACATGCTCACCAACCACCTGGGTATCGAGCTGCTGGCGGCAACCCCCTTCGAACATGATGTGAAAATCAAGGGCACCGCGCTGGCCCCTGCCAACGGCAAGCTCGGTAGCATCAAACAGCTGCCGCCAACCTTGAGCCTGGTGTATTACCCGCTGGATCCCAAGTCGGCGTTCCAACCGTACATCGGCGGTGGCATCAACTACACCTATATCTACGACGAACATGTCGGCAGCCGAGCCCAGTCCGCCGGTTTCAGCAATTTCAAGGCGGATAACTCATGGGGTCTGGCCTGGCAGGTCGGTGCTGACTACATGCTGACCGACAACGTGATGATTAACGCCCAGGTGCGCTACATCGACATCGATACCACCGCCACTGTGGAAAACAACGCCATTGCACCGGGCACCCGGGCCAAGGTCGATGTGGATGTGGATCCGTTCGTCTACATGGTCGGTCTGGGCTACAAGTTCTAAGTAACGTTCACGTGGTGGTGGATGAGGCCGTGGCGAGCAAACTCAATACTGATGACGACCGTGACGGAGTCGATCTGGAGCAAGCTCCCTCGCCATAGAAGTTGCACACGCTGTAAGTAAATTCCGGCCGTGAAAAAGGCGCCTGTCAAAAGGCGCCTTTTTCATGTCTGCGAGGAAAGCGATCTATCGCCCCAGCAACCGCGCCAGCCCCACACGCATCGGTGTCTGCTCCTTGGTAGTGAAGCGCTCCAGCAGACGCTGGTTGTTCGCCCGGGAATGACGGATGTCACCGGAGCGCGCCGGGCCGTAGCTTACCGGCGGCAGCTGGCCGACCACGGCTTCAAGCGCTTCGAGCATTTGCTTGAGGGTCGTCGCCTGGTTCCAGCCAACGTTGACCGCACCGACCTCGGCCCGGGGCTTCTCGATGGCCTGCACCAGCAAGTCGACCAGGTCTTCGACGTAGACAAAATCCCGGGTCTGCTCACCATCGCCGAACACGGTGATCGGCAAGCCCTTCAGTGCGCGTTCGCTGAAAATGCTGATCACCCCGGAGTACGGCGAGGACGGATCCTGACGCGGGCCGAAGATGTTGAAGAAGCGGAAAATCACCGGCTCCAGTGCATGCTGGCGACGGTAGAAGTCGAAGTACTGCTCGCTGGCCAGTTTGTCCACCGCATACGGCGTCAACGGCGCCTTTGGCGTGTCTTCGTCGATCGACTCGCCCTCGCCATTGTTGCCATACACCGCCGCGCTGGAGGCGAACAGCACGCGCTTGACCCCGGCCTGGCGCATGGCTTCGCAGACGTTCAGCGTGCCGATGAAGTTGCTCTGGTGCGTGCGCACCGGATCGTCCACCGAGGCCTGCACCGACGCCACGGCGGCCAGGTGCGCCACGGCGCTGCAACCAGCCATCGCCTGGGCGACCACAGCCGCATCGGCCACGTCGCCGACGATCAGTTCGACCTTGGGATTATCCAGTGGCAGATTGCTGCGCTTGCCAGTGGACAGGTCATCGAGAATCCGCACCGCATGGCCCTTGGCGAGCAGGGCGTCAGTCAGGTGCGAACCAATGAAACCGGCACCACCGGTGATCAAAACGGGGCCGTCAGCCATGGCGATAGAACCTGTCCAGTAGACCGGGAAGCGCCGCACGCCAGGCGCGTGGTTTGATCCCGAAGGTGTGCAGAATTTTTTTGCAGGCCAATACCGCGTGTTGCGGCTCTTCCGCAGCATCCGGACGCGCGGCGTGGGCCTGGGCGGTCGGCGCTTCGATGGCCAGCGGATGCAGGCTGCGGGCTTCGGCCAGAATCGCCTGCCCCAGCGCCAGCGGTGTCGTCGCCTCATGCCCGGCGTAGTGGTAGGTGCCCCACAGTGGCGCTGCGCAATCGAGTTGCTTGAGCACTGAAATGATCACGCGGGCGGCATCGTCGACCGGCGTCGGATTGCCGCGCCGGTCGTCGGCCATCAGCAGTTCCTCGGGTTGTTCGGCACGGGCGAGGAAGCGGCCAAGGGCGCCATCCGGGCTGTCGTCCAGCAGCCAGCCGAAACGCAGCAGCACGTGTTGCGGGCAGGTGGCGCGAACGCTTTGCTCGATCCGCCACAACGCCTGCCCCCGCAAGCCCAAGGGCACGGGTTCGTCTTTTTCGCTGTAGGCCGTTGCGCGGGAACCGTCGAACACGCGGTAGCTGGAAGGTTGCAGCAGAACGATGTTGTGGTGCTGGCACAGTTCCGCCAGACGCTCGATCGCGCGCTCCTGGCCGGCCAGACGCTGTTCGCTGACCGCTTCGGCCTGAAACCAGTCGAAGTAGTAGGCAAGGTTGATCAATGCATCGGGACGGGTGTCGTCGAGCAGTTGTGTCAGGCTCGCGGCATCCCAGCCGTCTTGCGGCGGGCGGGGGGCGAGGAAACCGATGTCTTCCTCCGCACCGAGGCGAATCAGCGCCTGCCCAAGGGCATTTCCGCCGCCCAGTAACATAAGGCGCATTCGCATAGAGTCAGCAGGCCCAGTCTGATTGGAACGATGGCTATATCGACATAGCCCCAAGGCGATGTCGTTGGTAATTGCCGGAATCGTTGCATTTTGCGGGTTTAGTGCGCAACCGTCATCCGTAAAGTGTAGATGTCCGGGATTTGCGGCGCTGCTACTGGCCCCTTCGCGGGCAAGCCCGCTCCCACACTGGATGTGGGTACACCGCCGATCCCCTGTGGGAGCGGGCTTGCCCGCGAAGAGGCCCTGAAGGCCAATAGAGATCCCCAAGTGGTACTTGCATCTTGCGCCCCCCACCCGCATAACTTGCTGCATGAACCTGCCCATCCCCGCAGACAGTGCCCTGAGCGGCTTCCACCCCGCCGTCAGTGCCTGGTTCAGCCACACGTTCGCAGCGGTCACCGCCGCCCAGGCCCGGGCGTGGCCATTGATCCGCCAGCGCCGCTCGACCCTGGTCGCCGCGCCCACCGGCTCCGGCAAGACCCTCACCGCGTTTCTCGCGGTCATCGACGACCTGGTGCACCGCGGCCTGGAAAGCCCCGAAGGCTTGCCCGATGCAACCCTGGTGGTCTACGTCTCGCCGCTCAAGGCGCTGTCCAACGACATCCGGATCAACCTGCAAACCCCGTTGGCCGGCATTACCGAGCAACTGCGTGTGATGGGCCTGCCCGAACTGCAGATCAGCACCGCCGTGCGCACCGGCGATACACCGCAAAAAGACCGCTCGGCGATGCGCAAGACGGCGCCGCACATTCTGGTGACCACACCGGAATCCCTGTACGTGCTGCTCGGTTCCGACTCCGGTCGGCAGATGCTCGGTACGACACAAACGGTGATCATCGACGAAATCCATGCCATGGCCGCCAGCAAGCGCGGCAGCCATCTGGCCCTGAGCCTTGAACGCCTGCAGGCACTCTGCCCCGAACCGCTGCTGCGCATCGGCCTGTCGGCCACGCAAAAGCCCATCGAAGCGGTGTCGCGCTTCCTAGTCGGTCGCGACCGTCCGTGCGAGATCGTCGACATCGGCCACGCCCGCCCCCGTGACCTGGACATCGAAGTGCCGCCCGTGCCGCTGTCGGCCGTGATGGCCAACGATGTCTGGGAGTTGGTCTACGACCGCCTCGCCGCTCTCGCCCGGGAACACCGGACCACGCTGATTTTCGTCAACACCCGGCGTTTGGCCGAACGCCTTAGCCGTCACCTGAGCGAACGCCTGGGCAAGGACGCGGTAGCGGCCCACCACGGCAGCCTGGCCAAGGAATTTCGTCTGGACGCCGAGCAGCGGCTCAAGCGCGGCGAACTGCAGGTGCTGATCGCCACGGCGTCGCTGGAACTGGGGATCGACATCGGCGACGTCGACCTGGTGTGCCAGATCGCCTCACCGCGTTCGATTGCCGGGTTTCTGCAACGGGTCGGCCGTTCCGGGCACCAGGTCGGCGGCACGCCCAAGGGCCGCTTGTTCGCCACCACCCGCGACGACCTGATCGAATGCGCCGCGCTGCTCGACTGCGTGCGCCGGGGCGAACTCGATACCTTGTTGATACCGCAGGCGCCGCTGGACGTGCTGGCGCAGCAGATCATCGCCGAAGTCAGTTGCCAGGAATGGCCCGAGCAAGCGCTGCTGGAGATGCTGCGCCGCGCCTCGCCCTACGCCGGACTCGACGAAAAACACTACCAGGCGCTGCTGCACATGCTCGCCGAGGGCTACAACGGGCGTCAGGGCCTGCGCAGCGCCTACCTGCACCGCGACGCCGTGAGCCGCACTCTGCGCAGTCGCCGTGGCGCAAAACTGACCGCAGTGACCAGTGGCGGGACCATTCCGGACAACGCCGACTACGCCGTGCTGCTGGAGTCTCAAGGGTTGAACATCGGCACCATCAACGAAGACTTCGCGGTGGAAAGCATCGCCGGGGATATCTTCCAGTTGGGCAATACCTCCTATCGAATCCTGCGGGTGGAAACCGGTAAGGTGCGGGTCGAGGATGCCCAGGGTCAGCCGCCGACCATTCCGTTCTGGCTTGGTGAAGCGCCGGGGCGCAGCGCCGAATTGTCCTCGGCGGTGGCGCGCCTGCAGGCAAAACTCGACGACCTGCTGGGTACCGCGCCTGGCAACTTGCAGCCAGCGCTGGACTGGCTGACCGAAACCCTGGGCCTGAACCTCGCCAGCGCCGAACAACTGGTGGACTACCTGGCCCGCGCACGACAGACGCTGGGTGCCCTGCCATCCCAAGACACGCTGCTGATGGAGCGTTTTTTCGACGAGTCCGGCGGCACCCAACTGGTCATTCATACGCCGTTCGGCAGCCGCATCAACCGCGCCTGGGGCCTGGCCCTGCGCAAGCGTTTCTGTCGCACCTTCAACTTCGAACTGCAAGCCGCCGCCAGCGAAGACGCCATCGTGCTGTCGCTGTCCACCAGCCACAGTTTTGAACTGGACGATGTCTGGCGCTACCTGCATAGCAACAGCGCCGAGCACATCCTGATCCAGGCCGTGCTCGACGCCCCGCTGTTCGGCGTGCGCTGGCGCTGGAATGCCGGCGTGGCCCTGGCGCTGCCGCGCTACAGCGGCGGGCGCAAAGTCCCGCCGCAGATCCAGCGGATGAAAAGCGAAGACCTGATCGCCAGCGTGTTTCCCGATCAGATTGCCTGTGTGGAAAACCTCGCTGGCGAACGGGAGATTCCCGACCATCCACTGGTGGAACAGACCCTTGACGATTGCCTGCACGAAGCCATGGACACTGAAGGCTGGCTGGCCTTGTTGCGGCGCATGGAACGCGGCGACATCCGCCTGATCAGCCGAGACCTGCCGGCGCCCTCGCCGCTGGCGGCGGAGATTCTCAGCGCCCGCCCCTACACCTTTCTCGACGATGCACCGCTTGAAGAACGCCGCACCCAAGCGGTACTCAATCGACGCTGGAGCGATCCGCAATCCACCGACGACCTCGGTGCACTGGACGCCGAGGCGATTGCCGCCGTGCGCGACGAAGCCTGGCCGGTGCCTTGCAGTGTCGATGAAATGCACGAGGCCTTGATGAGCCTGGCGTGCATCACCGATGCCGAGGCCGGCGCCAATCCGCATTGGCTCGACTGGCTCAAGACCCTGGCCGACAGCGGACGCGCGAGCCGTTTACAGATCAACGCCAGGCAATCGTTGTGGCTGGCGCTGGAGCGCCTGACCTGCCTGCGGGCCATTTATCCACAGGCCGAATTGACGCCACCGCTGCAAGCGCTGCCGGACTTCGATGAAACCTGGGCACGCGACGAAGCCGTCCTCGAAATGATCCGCGCACGGCTCAGCGCCTTCGGCCCACTTGCCCTCGATCGCATTGCCGAACCACTCGGCTTGCCCGCAGCACAAGTGACCCAGGCCCTGGCGCAACTGGAACGCGAAGGCTACGTGTTGCGCGGTCGCTTCACCCCGGGCATCGCCGAAGAAGAATGGTGCGAGCGGCATTTGCTGGCGCGGATTCACCGCTATACGGTCAAGCGCCTGCGCCGGGAAATCGAACCGGTGGCGTTGCAGGATTTCATGCGATTCCTGTTCGACTGGCAGCATGTGTCGACTGCAAGCCAGGGCCAGGGCGCTGCAGTGTTGCCAGTCATCGTCGGGCAATTGGAAGGCTACCCCGCCGCCGCTTCCGCCTGGGACAGCGACATCCTGCCCGCACGGATCAAGGACTATTCGGCGACCTGGCTGGATGAGTTGTGCCGCAGCGGCAGACTGGTGTGGACGCGCCTGACGGCGCACAACAAAAGCGCCGGCACCGCGCTGCGCAGCACACCGGTTGTCTTGCTGCCGCGCAATCGGGTCGGCCTCTGGAGCGGCTTGACCGAACAGACACCGGTGAGCGAACTGTCGCCGAAAACGCAAAAAGTCCACGCCGCCCTCAGTCAGCATGGCGCGCTGTTTTTCGACGAGCTGATCCATGAGGCGCACCTGCTGCGTTCGGAGCTGGAAATCGCCCTGCAGGAACTGGTGGGCGCGGGGCTGGTGAACGCCGACAGCTTTGCCGGGTTGCGCGCGCTGATCACCCCGGCCAGCAAGCGCCAGCCGCGCAACAGTCGGCGTGGACGCGGCGCATTCATCGGCGGCATGGACGATGCCGGGCGCTGGGCCTTGTTGCGACGCGCGCCAACGGCCCCTGTGGTGGAAAACCAGCGTCCCGCACCGACGCCGGGCGATACCCTGGAGCACATCGCCATGACCTTGCTGCGTCGTTACGGCGTGGTGTTCTGGCGCTTGCTGGAACGCGAGGCGGACTGGCTGCCGAGCTGGCGCGAACTGCTGCGCACCTTCCATCGCCTGGAGGCTCGCGGCGAGATTCGTGGAGGACGGTTTGTCAGCGGCCTGGCGGGCGAGCAGTTCGCCCTGCCCGAGGCGATTCCATTGCTGCGGGAGGTGCGACGTCGGCCCCATGACGGGAGTTTGGTCGCGGTGTGCGGGGTCGATCCGCTGAACCTTGCCGGCACACTATTACCTGGTGCGAAAGTCCCGGCGCTGGCGAGCAATCGGCTGGTGTATCGCGATGGTTTGCCGGTTGCTGCCGAGATTGCCGGCAAGCCGCTTTTTTGGCTGGAGCTGGATCAGCAGGCGAGTGCCGAGGTGCGCTGCAAGCTGATCCGGCATTGAGGTTGTCTCTACCGGCCCCTTCGCGAGCAAGCCCGCTCCCACAAGGGGATTTGTGAACGACACAGATCAACTGTGGGAGCGGGCTTGCCCGCGAAGAGGCCATTACAGGCAATAAAGAACCTCAGGACAACAACGGCTATTGAGACCGCGGCCGATCCGGCATCAACACCGCCGCATGTTCCGGCTCAGCCTCCGGTGGCGCTTCGACCGAATGCCTCGGCACCAACGCCTGCTGTGGATAAGTTTGCGCGAAGTTCACCCACGGGCAGTTATCCACAAGCTTTTTCAAACGCTGGTTAAAGGCCCGGCTCACCGCATATTGGCCACCACTCACCGTGCGAAATTGCGCGGTCAGTACCACACCGTTGAGGTCCATCCTGTCGACGCCAAACACATCCAGCGGCCCTTGCAGGTTGTAGCGCAGGAACGGGTCGTTGCTGATGGAATGCCCGGCCTCGCGAATCAGTTCGATGGCCTTGTCGACGTCGGTGTCATAGGTGAATTGCACCGAGAAAAACGCATAGGCGAATTGCCGCGACTGGTTGGTCACGGCCTTGATCTGCCCGAACGGTACCGAGTGCACGAAGCCCTTGCCGTCGCGCAGGCGCAAGGTGCGGATGGTCAGGCCTTCGACCGTGCCGGCATGCCCGGAATCAAGCACCACCCAATCACCGATGGACAGGGTGTCCTCGATGATGATGAACAGCCCGGTAATCACATCCTGCACCAGTTGCTGGGAGCCGAAACCGATTGCCAGGCCGATGACCCCGGCACCGGCCAGGAATGGCGCGACGTTGATGCCCAGGTTGGCCATGGTGGTGATCGCACAGATCACCACCAGGATGATTTTGATCGCATTGCGCAGCAGCGGCAGGATGGTTTTCACCCGCGTACTCGGCTGGCGTGCCGAGCGCTTGTTGGTCGGCGGTTTCAGGGCCTCCTGAATCGCCGTGTCGAGCACCACCCAGACCATCCAGGTCACCAAGAGGATCAAACCGATGTGGCTCAGGGAATCACTGATCGCCCGGCCCACGGCATTGCTCACCGCGAACTCGAACAGCGACACGCCCCAGATCCGCCCGAGGATATCGATGAACACGATGGCCATGCCGATGCGCAGCAAGGCGTGGGACAAATTGAGAAAACGCTCCTTGTAGGCGCTGCTGCGGCGCAGGTCCGCTTCGCTGCGCGCCTTGAACAGATGGTGCAGCGTGGTGCTGAGAAACACCGTGGCGATCAGCAATATCGTGGTGAACAAAGCGCTGCGCAGCACCCTCTGGTTGTCCGCGCCAACGCCGATCAGGTTGATGATCGAGACCAGCACCATCAACAGGATCGGCCAATACCAGAGCCCGGAAAATATCCGCAGGGTCTCACGCAATGCCGGCTGACTTTGGCGCTGGGCCAGCGGCAGGATGCGGATCACATGAGCGACCGGGCGGCGCATGCGGATCACCAGCAAGCCGAAGGAAAGCGAGGCCGCCATCCCGGTGAACACCGCAATGCTGCTGGTGAGATTGCTACCCAATTGATGGGAGATCTGCTGGCTGGTCAGGGCATCGCTCAAGGCCACCAGAAAGCCGATAACGAACAACGGTCGGGGACTTTTCTCGCGGATGATCTGCACCGCCCGCCGCTTGTGCCCGGCATTGAACACCACCACCAGCGACATCACCAATGACGCAGCAAATATCCCCGCGCTGGTGGCATAAGCCAGACACAGCGCCAGCACCCGACCCGCCGAAACCGGCAATAACTGGCTGGCATATATCGTCAGCGGCAGGCTGATCACCGCCGCAAAGGTGTAGGGCAGCACGTAACCGAGCAACGCCTGGCCCCGTTCACGACTGAGCAGCAGGCGATGCGCGCACAGGCGTTTGGCCAACAATCGCCCAAGCAGCCAAAGACAGGCAAACACGGCGGCCCACACGCCGGTCAGTATCAGGAAATCGACAACGACGCTCCAGGGCGAGCGGGCCGAAGGCTGATTGACCAACTGATCCACTTCATCGGCCGCGCGGTCGGCACGCAGGCGCCAGGCGTCGAGCAGGTTTTGATTGAGATCAAGCTTGGTCTGGACCTCGTCGATGCTTGAACTGATGGCCCCCAGTAATCCGCCTTGCACCAGCGGTTCGGGGTGTGCCGGCGGCGTCGCAGCGGTCGCGGCGGCCGGCAGCCCCGGTATCGCGGCGGCTTCCAGTTGCTCGCTGCCCACAAACAGCAACGCCCCCAGCAGTATCACGGTCTTGAGCCTGATCAAAACACCCGCTCCTTTGGCTGTGTCGGTAAGGAACTGATCGAAAAATGCCGGGCAAGTTCGGACATTGCCTCTAGATAGCCGAATGGCGATACCCCATGTGGCGAGGGAGCTTGTCGGATCGCCGCACCGTCCCGCTGGGGTGCGAAGCGCCCCCAAAAATTACCATTCGGAAACATCTGATACACCGCATGCAATGGGTTAACGACTGCTGCGCAGCCGAGCGGGAGCAAGCTCCCTCGCCACAGACTATCACCCGCACTTGCGATCTTTGCGTCCAAGGCAAATATCAAATGTCCATCCCTATATTTTTCCTCACGAGCAAAATCCCGACACTGCGCTCCATCGAATCATCTTCCGGAGTTGCAGCCATGCCCATTGCCTTGCTCGCGCTGACCCTCAGCGCCTTTGCCATCGGGACGACAGAGTTCGTCATCGTTGGCCTGTTACCCACTATTGGCACCGACCTCGGCGTCAGCCTGCCGTCCGCCGGCCTGCTGGTCAGCCTGTATGCCCTTGGCGTTGCCGTCGGCGCCCCGGTGCTGACCGCCCTCACCGGCAAGGTTCCGCGCAAGTTGTTGCTGTTGTCGCTGATGGTGCTGTTCACCCTCGGCAACCTGCTGGCGTGGCAAGCACCGGGCTACGAGTCGCTGATCCTCGCACGAATCGTCACCGGCCTGGCCCACGGGGTGTTTTTCTCGATCGGTTCGACCATCGCCACCAGTCTAGTGCCGAAGGAAA
Source organism: Pseudomonas sp. FW305-70 (assembly GCF_058783925.1). Classification (NCBI taxonomy): domain Bacteria; kingdom Pseudomonadati; phylum Pseudomonadota; class Gammaproteobacteria; order Pseudomonadales; family Pseudomonadaceae; genus Pseudomonas; species Pseudomonas sp. FW305-70. The sequence continues at coordinate 50,771 of NZ_JBYSYZ010000003.1, read as the reverse complement.
AAGCCGCCAGCGCGATTGCCATCATGTTCACCGGCCTGACCGTCGCGCTGGTCACCGGCGTGCCGCTGGGGACCTTCATCGGCCAGCATTTCGGCTGGCGTGAAACCTTCCTCGCCGTTTCGGCACTGGGCGTCATTGCCTTCATCGGCAGCCTGATCTACGTGCCGAAAAACATCGCCCACAGCAAACCCGCGTCGTTCTTGCAGCAATTGCAGGTGCTCAGGCAACCTCGCCTGTTGCTGGTGTATGCGATGACGGCCGTCGGCTACGGCGGCACGTTCACCGCCTTTACCTTCCTCGCGCCAATTCTTCAGGACCTCTCCGGCTTCAGCGCCAGCGCCGTCAGCCTGGTGTTGCTGGTCTACGGCATCTCCGTGGCCGTCGGCAATATCTGGGGCGGCAAACTGGCGGACAAACGCGGTCCGATCAGCGCCCTGAAAATCATTTTTGCCCTGCTCGCCGCCGTGTTGTTCGCGCTGACCTTCACGGCCGGCAATCCCTGGCTGGCGCTGGCCACCGTGCTGGTCTGGGGCGCCGTGGCATTCGGCAACGTGCCGGGGTTGCAGGTGTACGTGGTGCGCCAGGCCGAACATCACACCCCCCATGCCGTGGACGTGGCATCCGGCCTGAACATCGCCGCGTTCAACCTCGGCATTGCCGGTGGCGCCTGGGGCGGTGGCCTGATCGTCGCCCACATGGGGTTGATCCATACCGCGTGGATCGGTGGCCTGGTGGTGCTGGTGGCGCTGGCATTGACTGCGTGGAGCGGACGTCTTGATCGCCTTGGTCCGGCCTATGCCGAGCCGGCCGACGGTTCTGCCCGCATAATCACGGGCCACTGATACCCACTGTGGGAGCGGGCTTGCTCGCGAAGGCGTCGGCACACTCAACAATGAGGTGACTGACACACCGCTTTCGCGAGCAAGTCGGATCGCCGCACCGCCGCTCCCACAATTGTTCGGTGGTGCTCTGCAGAAAATCTACCGTCCGTAGCCCCATCGAAACTTTCGCCGTCGCCCCAGAGTCATCCAAAGACAGGGCCGTCAAGCGGGAGGCGACATGACAGCGAATCACACCGATATTCCCGCACACTCAAATGCAACCGACATGCGGGTACAGGATCCGTCCGTGACTTGTCGCTTCAAGGTGCTGACGGTCAACACCCATAAAGGTTTCACCGCGCTCAACCGGCGTTTCATCCTGCCGGAACTGCGTGAAGCGGTGCGCAGCGTGTCTGCCGATGTGGTGTTTTTGCAGGAAGTCCACGGCACCCACGAGCACCACCCCAAGCGCTACACCAACTGGCCGGCGATGCCGCAATACGAGTTCCTCGCCGACACCCTGTGGCCGCAGTTCGCCTATGGCCGCAATGCGGTGTATCCAGCGGGTGATCACGGCAACGCGCTGTTGTCGAAATTCCAGATCATCCGCCACGACAACCTCGACGTGTCCATCAGCGGTCACGAGAACCGCGGGATCCTGCATTGTGTGTTGCGCCTGCCAGGCGACGCCCAGGAAGTGCATGCCATTTGTGTGCATCTGGGGCTGCGCGAAAGTCACCGCACGGCGCAATTGAAGCTGCTCGCCCAGCGGCTGGACGCCCTGCCCGCCGATGCCCCGGTGATCGTCGCCGGGGACTTCAACGACTGGCGTCTGCGCGCCGATGCGTTGCTCAAACCCTGCGGTCTGCGCGAAGCCTTCGCCGCGCACCACGGCAAACCGGCGCGCAGTTTCCCCGCGCGCCTGCCGGCATTGCGTCTGGACCGCATCTACCTGCGCAACCTCAAGGCCAGCCATCCGCAAGTGCTGACCACCCGCCCCTGGTCGCACCTTTCCGACCACGTCCCGCTGTCGGTGGAGATCGAGTTATGAGCAGCCAGTCGATGGAAAAAACCACGCTGGATAACATCCCCGCTCCGCCGATCCGTGAGCCGACAGCGGTCGACGTTGAATACGGCTGGCAAGGCAGCAATCGCGTCGAGTTGCTGGAAAACGGTGAAGCGTATTTTCCCCGGGTATTTGACGCCCTTCGCCGGGCGCAAAGTGAAATCCTGCTGGAAACCTTCATTGTGTTCGAGGACAAGGTTGGCAATGAGCTGCAACAGATCCTGATCGAAGCTGCCCAGCGCGGTGTACGCACCACCGTCAGCCTCGACGGCTTTGGCTGCGGCGAATTGAGTACCGGGTTCCTTACCGCCCTGACCGCCGCCGGCGTGCACCTGCAAATGTTCGATCCGGCACCAAAACGCCTGGGCATCCGCACCAACTGGTTCCGGCGCCTGCACCGCAAGATAGTGGTGGTGGACGGCAGCATTGCCTTCATCGGCGGGATCAACTTTTCTGCCGATCACCTTGCCGACTTCGGTCCCGAGGCCAAGCAGGACTATTCCGTGGAGGTGCAAGGCCCGGCGGTGGCCGACATTCATCACTTCGCTCTGCTGCAATGCGGTCGCCCGGCGCACGCCAAATACTGGTGGCAACGCCGTCGGCAGCGGCGTTCGGAGCTGGCCTTCAGCGATCACGATGGCCAGGTGCGTCTGGTGTACCGCGACAACGGTGAACACCCGAGCGACATTGAAGAGGTTTACCGCCAGGTGTTGCGCCAGGCCAAGCGTCGGGTGGTGATCGCCAATGCCTACTTCTTTCCCGGCTTTCGCTTGTTGCGCGAGATCCGCAACGCGGCCCGCCGAGGCGTGGATGTGCGGCTGATCCTGCAGGGCCAGCCAGACATGCGGGTGGCCAAGCTTGCGGCGCGCATGACCTATGACTACCTGCTCAAATCCGGGGTGAAGATCTACGAATATTGCGACCGCCCGTTGCACGGCAAGGTCGCATTGGTGGATGAAGACTGGAGCACCGTCGGCTCGAGTAACCTCGACCCATTGAGCCTGTCGATGAATCTGGAAGCCAACGTGCTGATCCGCGACCGTGGCTTCAATCGAGTTCTGTTCGATCGCCTGGAAGACCTCAGCGACAACCATTGCAAGGCCATGTCTCACGACATCGCGCCGCGCGGGCGTGTCTGGCACATGACCATAGGTTTTCTGGTGTTTCACTTCCTGCGGCATTTCCCGGCTTGGGCCGGTTGGTTGCCGGCGCACAAACCTCGCCTGAAACCCATCCCCCCTCCGACCGGGAGCGCTGACCATGAACCGCGCTGAGCCTCACATGGAAACTGACGCCAAAAGCCCGGGCAAGTCGCACTGGAGCCGCTGGAAACGACCGCTGACGATGCTGTTTTTCCTGATGCTGATCGTGCTGTTCACGATGCTCGCCCAGCGCCTTGAGTGGAACGAAGTGTTCGATAACCTGGCCGATTTCAAGGTGCGCACGCTGATCATCGCGTCGGGGCTGACCCTGGTGAGTTTTCTGGTGTACGCCTGCTTCGACCTGATCGGCCGCACCTACATCCGCCAGAACCTGACGTGGAAGCAGATCCTGCCCGTGGGGATCATCAGCTACGCCTTCAACCTGAACCTGAGCGCCTGGGTCGGCGGCATTGCCATGCGCTACCGGTTGTATTCGCGGCTCCGGGTCAGCAAGAGCAACATCGCGAAGATCCTTGGCCTGAGCCTGGCGACCAACTGGTTCGGCTACATGGTCATTGCCGGCGCCGTGTTCAGCAGCGGGCTGGTGCGCATGCCGCCGGGCTGGAAGCTCAGCAGCAGTGCGCTGCAAGGCGTAGGGGTCTTGTTGTTGCTGTTGAGCGCCGGCTACCTGGTGGCGTGCCAGTTTGCCAAACGTCGGGAGTGGGAGATTCGCGGTATCGAAATCGACCTCCCGTCCTTGCGCATGGCGGTGCTGCAACTGACCCTCGGTGCGCTGAACTGGTCGCTGATGGCGGCGGTGATCTTCACCCTGCTGCCGAGCAAACTGGACTATCCACTGGTACTGGGCGTGCTGTTGATCAGCGCCATCGCCGGGGTCATCACCCACATCCCGGCCGGGCTCGGCGTGCTCGAGGCGGTGTTCGTGGCGCTGCTGCAACACGAGGTTTCGCGGGGTAGCCTGGTGGCCGGGCTGCTGGCCTATCGGGCGATTTATTTCATCCTGCCGTTGTTGATTGCCCTGGTGATGTACCTGTTGGTGGAGGCCAAGGCCAAGGCATTACGGATTTCGAAGAAAACCAAATGATTTGGGGTGTGCTTGAGGACGCCTTCGCGAGCAAGCCCGCTCCCACAGTTGATCGGTGATGAACACATTCTTTGTGAACACCTGCAGACATTGTGGGAGCGGGCTTGCCCGCGAAGGCGTCCGCAGGCACACCGCAAATCACTGGGATTGAATAATGCTCAACCGCTCCCCGACCACCATCTCGGTAATCCAGTCGACAAGGATCGAGGTATAGGCCTGCTGGGAAACCGGGTCGCTCAAGGCGTGGTCGGCACCGTCGATGATGCGGTGGGTCATTGAGTGCGTCTGCTGACAGGCCGCCCGGTAGCTCATGATCGTCGCGTGCGGCACATAATCGTCGGTTTCCGACTGCACCAGCAGGACATCCCCGCGAAATTGCGAGCAGGCATGCAAGGCCCGGTTGCTGTCGGCACGCACCAGAGTGCCTCGGTAATCACGCAGATCCAGCTTGTCCAGGTCACGTTTCGGCGTGTGCCATTGCTCGTCGCGGTACAGTGCCGGCACCCGCAGCGCCAGCCAGCGCACCGGCCGCAGCGAAGTCAGAATCGAGGCCAGATAACCCCCATAACTGGTGCCGACCACGGCAATCGCGGAGGTATCGAGGGCCGGGTGCGCGAGCAAGCGGTCATAGGCTGCCAGCAGGTCGCGCAGATTGTCCTCCCGGGTCACCCGGGACAATGGAATGCCGGTGCCGCCGGTGTGCCCGCGCAGGTCGAAGGTCAGGCATACACACCCCAAGCCGGCGATGCCTTTAGCGCGCTCCAGGTCCCGCTCCTGACTGCCGCCCCAACCGTGCACAAAAAGTACGCCGGGGACTTTCGATTTGGGGCTCAGAAAAGTCCCGCTCATCTGTTCATTATCGATATCGATCTGAATGGATTCGCTTCTAGCCGTCATAGGATTTAACCGTTACATACTTGAGGAGAAATTCACTGCTTTGCGCCGGCCCGCGATACACCTCGATGGCATCTGCCGGCAGCGGCTGATCAATGTAGGTTTCCACCGAAGACACACGAATCGCGCGCATCCCCGGATCGTTGACGAAACTCTGCAAGGCCGCCACCTCGGCACTGCTGGCACCGCCCATGCGCCAGGATTGTTCGAGCACGCCGCTGCGCTGTTTGCCGTCGCTATCGATGCCCTGAGCGATGTCGTAGTTGCGCCGTGACGCATAGAAACGCGGATAGGCTTCATCCGCGGCGCTGTCGAACACCTGCGCCTGCTTGATAGCCACCCGCACGTCATCGGCAAGGTCCAGCTTCAACAAATCGTCGTAGCTGCCCTGCACCACCAACAGGTTCGAGCCGCCATACACCTCCTCGCCCTCAGTGTCTTTGGTCAAGTATTGATCACCGCAGTAACTCAGCACCTTGTCGCCGATGAAGCTCTGGCCGACGCTGTGGGTAATCACCTGATCAAGATCCTGCTCCAGCACCACGCCTTCGGTGAAGGTTGCGTCAGCCTCGGGCCTGGCCAGAATTTCATCGAACTCGTCGAGGCTTTGGATCACTTCCTGACCACGCCCGGCGCAAGCGTGTATCGGCTTCAGGCGGATCGGCCCGGTGTACAACAGATGCTCCGCCGCCGGGCGAGCATCCTTCAGGCAGAACACGCTGAGACCGTCGAGTACGACGCTGCGTACCCGCTGGGAAAACAAAGGAGCCCAGCCGGGCGGTGCATGGGCATGGTGGTTGAGCAGCCCATGACTGATGGCTTTGGTGCAGATGAAATCATGGTCGACATAACCACCCCACAAATCCTCCGGTCCCTTGACCCCCAGTTGCCGGGCAGCCGCAGCGCCCACCAGCGTCTGGGTCGGCAACAGGTAGAGGTCCCGACCGTCATGCAATTGCGGATCGTAACTGCCGCCGTACTTGAGTCCCATTATCTGCGCCAGCCAGCGCGCCAGCGCACGGTTTGTCTCGACTTCGTGCAGCGGCGCATCGGCGCGTACAGAATGGGCAACCACCAGTTTCTTGCGGTTTGTTGGGGTCATGCATCCCCCTTCAATCGACGCTTGATGAATGTAGTTGAAGGGGTGCAGGGATCAGGCCAAGGCCCGTTGCGCAAAGAGGGGTTTTAAATCAGCCCGTTGCGTACAAAGTGATGGCATGGGGCCTGTTTTATTCTGCACGATGCCCTTTGATACTCCGGCATTTTGCACGACTCAAGACTGGCACAAACCCCATGTGGGAGCGGGCTTGCTCGCGAATGCGGACTTTCAGTCAACATTTGCGGTGAATGACACTCTGCCTTCGCGAGCAAGCCCGCTCCCACAAGGGGCTTTGTGGTGATGGGCCTATCGTACTGCGGCCCCCGGTGTCACCCCAAACCGCGCCCGATAATCACTCGGCGCCAACCCGGTGATTTTCTTGAAGGTCGCGCGAAACGCGCCGGGGTCCTGATAACCCACGGTCCAGGCGATATGATCGATGGTGCCGTTGGTGAATTCGAGCATTTCCCGGGCCTTGCCGACTCGCAGATGCTGACAGTATTCGGTAGGTTTGAGCCCGGTGGCCGCGCGGAAGCGTCGCAGGAAGGTGCGCTCCTCCAGCCCTGCCTTTTCGGCCATCGCCGCCAGCGACACATCGGTCGCCCCGGTGCTTTGCAGCCAGTGTTGCACCTTGAGAATCGCCGCATCGCCATGACTGAGGATCGGCGCAAAATTGCTGCCGCACTCGCTGGCGCTATCGCTGTGTTCCACCACCAGAAAACGCGCGGTACTGGTGGCAATGCTCGGTCCCAGCAGCCGGTTGACCAGGCGCAAACCCAGTTCAGACCACGCCATCAGTCCGGCGGTGGTGATCAGGTCGCCATCATCGACAATCGGCGTATCGGCCTTGAGCCGTATCGCCGGATAACGTTCGGCGAATGCTTTGGCCGAAGTCCAGTGGGTGGTGGCGCTGCGACCGTCGAGCAGACCGCTTTCAGCCAACAGGATCGAGCCCACGCAAACCCCGCCCAGTGTCGCGCCGCCGGCATGTTGCTCGCGCAACCAGCGGATCAAGCCCTGTGGCGCCTGGCCCTCGGAAAAGCCGGCAATCGATGGCGGGATCAACACGGCCACCAGGGCACGCTCCGGGCCGGGATGGCTGTCGAAGACCCGGGCCGGCGGCTGATCACCCTCGACCTGCCAATGGCTGACCCGCAGCAGGGGCAACTGCGCAGCCTGATGCTCGGCGGCGATCCGGTTCGCCACCCCGAACAAGTCCGTCAAGCCATGCACCGCCGCCATCTGCGCGCCGGGATAGATCAGCACACCGAGCTCGGCGATTGCCCTTTCTGCATCCATTGTCAGTTTTCCCCCTCTTATTGTCGGTGCGGCCAATCCCCGGACCGCCTGCCAGCGCCAATACTTCATTCCACACCCAAACACACTTCGAGGAAACAGTCATGGCCAAGCAAGCGCTCATCGTAGTCGATATCCAGAACGACTACTTCCCCCAAGGCAAGTGGCCACTGGTCGGCGCCGATGCCGCCGCCGACAACGCCGTCCGCCTGATCAAGGCCTTCCGTGATGCCGGTGATCCGGTGGTGCATATCCGCCACGAATTCACCTCCGCAGAGGCGCCGTTCTTCACCCCGAACTCCGAAGGCGCGAAGCTGCACCCCAAAGTGATCAACCGTGCAGACGAACCGGTGGTGCTCAAGCACTTCGTCAACTCGTTCCGCGAAACCGAGTTGAAATCGATCCTCGACGAGCAAGGCATCAAGGAACTGGTGGTCGTGGGCAGCATGAGCCACATGTGTGTCGACGGCATCACCCGTGCGGCGGCGGACTTCGGCTACACGGTGACCGTGATCCACGACGCCTGCGCCACCCGTGACCTGGAGTTCAATGGCGTGACGGTGCCGGCGGCCCAGGTTCATGCGGCGTTCATGGCGTCCCTGGCATTTGCGTATGCCAGCGTGGTGTCGGCCGACGAATTCCTGATAGGAAGCCAGAACGTGTAACCCTCATTCAGGACGAGACAGCAAAAATGAAAAAGCCCATGGCCTCACATGCCATGGGCTTTTTACTTCCAGTGAGTCTGGACGATCTGCATCGAACGCAATACCGCCAGAATCCTGGAAAGTCATGCCAAAGCCAACAATCACTCCACTCCCTACGCATACGCGGGGGATGTTGCTTTCACCCATGCCACTTTCTGGATAACTCACTGGAAGCCTGAACAATGAACAGCATGAATATCAGCACTGACAGCCTGTCGAAAAAAACATCCCTCGGACTCACCACCATGGCGATCGGGACCTACGGCATTTACTTTGCCCTTGCCGTTATCTACTTCTGGTTCGGCGGTATGAAATTTACTCACTATGAAGCAGAGGGACTGGTGCCTCTGGTGAGCAACAGCCCTTTCCTGGGTTGGGTCTATGACCTTATCAGTGTCGATCTGTTTTCCAGTTTGCTCGGTGTCCTGGAGATTTCCATCGGTGTACTGATTGCAGGCCGCCTGCTGTCACCAAAGCTTTCCTTGATCGGAGGCGCCTTGTCTGCCGGGTTATTTTTCACCACCTTGAGCTTTATGTTCTCGACGCCCGGAGTGATTGAGCCAGGCCTTGGTTTCCCGGCCATTACGGTCGCGCCAGGCCAGTTCCTGCTCAAGGACATCGGCTTGCTTGCCGCCTCCCTGTTCGTGGCGGGCCATTCGCTGACCAGACTGGAAACTCCTTGAGCTGACAACCTCATCCGCCGATGGCCTGAATCAGCTCAATGCATTCAGGTCATCGTCATCCTCAGCCAGTACGCCGCCCTCAGCCGCCAGGGACTTCATCCAGTCCCGTGGACTGCAGCCGGTCTTGCGGCGAAACGCACGGGCAAGCGCCGACGGACTTTCATAGCCCACCTCATCGGCGATCAGCGTAATCGGCCGCCCCTCCCGCAGGCGCTTCTGCGCCAGGCTGATACGCCAGCTCAACAGATAATCCAGCGGTGTTTGCCCCAGAACCGCGCGAAAATGCACAGCAAAAGCGGCGCGGGACATGTTCGATTCATTCGCCAACTCGGCCACTGACCAGGCCCGCTGAGGTTGGTTGTGCATCTGAATCAACGAGCGCGACAGCCGCACGTCGGCCAACCCGGCCATCATTCCAGTGCTCAACTGCTGGTGGTCAAGCAAATGCCGGAGCAGCAGGATGATCAACAGTTCGAACAAACGATCAAGTACCGCCTCCCTGCCACAATGCCCGGCGCCAGCTTCACCGAACAGCCATCTCAGGGTGTCGGCCAGCAACGGCAGCTCATCCAGAGGCAATATCAGAAGATCGGGGAGCGAAGCAGATATCGGATTACTGGCGCCGCCATCGAACAGCATCGACGCGCATAACAGCTGAGCACCTTCAGTGTCACTGGCGATGAGCTGATGTCGGTTGGGGCGCGGCAGGAAAATCAGGCTGGGGCGAGTGAGCAACAACTCACTCCTCCCCAGGCCTTTCAACGTGACAGAGCCGGCCTGCAACAGGTGAATATGGCCGCGCTGGTCGGCGCCATCGTAGGACGCCACGCCGCAAAGCTTGCCGCTGTAAAACAGGTGCGCGCGCACTCCGAACTGTGACAACAACGTAGACAGGCGATCCATAGGGCAACTCTGCACAGGGTCTAGACCCATAGCAGAGTATCACTGCGCGCTGACGGCTGGACGGTCCTCGATCCCGGCGAGGAAGCCTTGGTAAAAATGCAAAAAAGCCCGGCATCCATAAGGAGGCCGGGCTTTGTCAGGTTCTATTCTTCGGTGAAAGAATCAGAACGGGATATCGTCATCAAAGCTGTCGAAATCCGGAGCCGGTTGCGGTGCGGCCTGTTGAGGGGCCGGACGCTGTGGCTGCTGTTGCGGAGCAGGACGTTGAGCCTGCTGGCGCGGCGCGGATTGCTGGTAGTTGCCACCGCCCTGGCCCTGCTGGTCGCCCTGTGGACGGCCACCCAGCAGTTGCATGGTGCCTTGCATGTCGACCACGATTTCGGTGGTGTAACGCTTGATACCGTCTTTTTCCCACTCGCGGGTCTGCAGCTTGCCTTCGATGTAAACCTGCGAACCTTTACGCAGGTATTCGCCGGCGATTTCTGCCACTTTGCCGAACATCGATACACGGTGCCATTCGGTCTTTTCGACTTTCTGGCCGGTTTGCTTGTCGGTCCACTGTTCGCTGGTCGCCAGACTCAGGTTGGTCACGGCGTTACCGTTAGGCAAGTAGCGAACTTCGGGATCCTGGCCGCAAGTGCCGACCAATATGACTTTGTTAACCCCACGGGCCATAACGTTCTCCTAGGCTACGCACGCTGCCCCGGCCGGGTTGTTCACCAGGCGCTCAAGGGTGGTGCGATCCAATAGTTCGGTGTCCAGTTTGATGTAAATCGCCGCCTCTTCCGCGACGATGACTGCATCTGTTACCCCTACGACCGCCTTCAGGCGCTCGACCAGACCCGCTTCGCGGATCGCCTCGGGCGACAACGGCAAGCGCAGGCTTGTGACGTAGGGAGGTTCGCGCATGGTAACAGCAAAGGCCAGCCAGAGGGCAGCCAGACCGGCGCATCCGAGGAATACAACCGACAGACCGCCATGCTGGAACAGCCAGCCACCGAGGATTCCCCCCAGTGCCGAGCCGAGGAACTGGCTGGTGGAATAAACCCCCATCGCCGTGCCCTTGCCACCTGCCGGTGAAACCTTGCTGATCAGCGACGGCAATGAAGCCTCCAGCAGATTGAACGCGGTGAAGAACACCACCGTACCGATCACCAGAGACCGCAAGCTGTCACCGAACTGCCAGAAGAATAGCTCAGTGAACATCAACGTCACGACGGCGCCGAGTAAAACTCGTTTCATTTTGCGTTTCTTCTCGCCGTAGATAATGAACGGGATCATGGCGAAGAAAGAAATCAGCAGTGCGGTCAGGTATACCCACCAGTGCTGCTCTTTGGGCAACCCGGCTTTCTCGACCAGTGCCAGGGGCAAGGCGACGAAGCTGGACATCAACATCGCGTGCAAGACAAAAATGCCCAGGTCCAGGCGCAGCAGATCCGGATGCTTGAGGGTCGGGATCAACGCCTGGCGCGCGACACCGGACTCACGGTGCTGCAACGGGCCGGTGGAGCGCGGCACCATGAACATCACGATCACGATGCCGAACAGCGCCATGCCGCCCGTGGCGAGGAACAGCCCGGACAATCCGAAGGCCCGGGTCAACAGCGGGCCAACGACCATGGCCACCGCAAACGACAGGCCGATGGTCATGCCGATCATGGCCATGGCCTTGGTCCGGTGCTGTTCGCGGGTCAGGTCGGACAGCAAGGCCATGACCGCGGCGGAAATCGCCCCGGCACCCTGCAGGATTCGCCCGGCGATCACGCCCCAGATCGAATCGGCATTGGCGGCCAGCAGACTGCCGAGGGCAAAGACGATCAAGCCCAGGTAAATCACCGGGCGACGGCCGATGCGGTCGGAAATGAAACCGAACGGAATCTGGAAAACTGCCTGGGTCAGGCCATAAGCACCAATCGCCAGACCGATCAGGGCCGGCGTGGCTCCGGCCAGATCCATCCCATAGGTTGCCAGTACCGGCAACACCATGAACATGCCAAGCATACGGAAGGCGAACACCAGGGCCAGACCGCTTGCCGCGCGGGTCTCGCTACCACTCATGCGCTCGCTGTGGGGATCGTGCATGGAAAAACCTCATGTGAACCGGCGGCGATTCTACCAGTCCGATCGATTGGCGGGGTATATCGCGACGCTTTGACGCGCATTGCTGACACACTCTTCATGTAAGACAGTAACCCTCTCGTTTGATAGTGTGCATCCATCCAGTATTTGGCCGTATACTCCTACGTTTTCGACGCCCGCCGAGCGAGGCCACCTTGGACAAGATCCTGATTCGTGGGGCTCGAACCCACAACCTGAAGAACATCGACCTGACCCTGCCACGGGACAAGCTGATCGTCATCACCGGCCTGTCCGGCTCCGGCAAGTCGTCCCTGGCTTTCGACACCTTGTACGCCGAAGGCCAGCGCCGCTACGTCGAATCGCTGTCGGCTTATGCCCGGCAGTTCCTGTCGATGATGGAAAAGCCTGACGTCGACACCATCGAAGGCCTGTCGCCGGCGATCTCCATCGAACAGAAGTCCACCTCGCACAACCCGCGTTCGACGGTCGGCACCATTACCGAAATTTACGATTACCTGCGCCTGCTGTATGCCCGCGTGGGCATCCCCCGTTGCCCGGACCACGACATTCCGCTGGAAGCGCAGACCGTCAGCCAGATGGTCGACCTGGTCCTCGCCGAACCGGAGGGTAGCAAACTGATGCTGTTGGCCCCGGTCATCCGCGAGCGCAAAGGCGAGCACCTGTCGGTTTTCGAAGAACTGCGCGCACAGGGTTTTGTCCGCGCCCGAATCAACGGCAAGCTTTACGAGCTGGACGAAGCCCCCAAGCTCGACAAGCAGAAAAAACACACCATCGATGTCGTGGTCGACCGTTTCAAGGTTCGCGCCGACCTGCAACAACGCCTGGCCGAATCCTTTGAAACCGCGCTGAAACTGGCGGACGGCATCGCCCTGGTAGCGCCGATGGACGACGAACCGGGTGAAGAGATGATCTTCTCCGCACGCTTCGCCTGCCCGATCTGCGGCCACGCCATCAGCGAGCTTGAACCCAAGCTGTTCTCCTTCAACAACCCGGCCGGCGCCTGTCCGACCTGTGATGGTCTGGGGGTAAAGCAGTTCTTCGACATCAAGCGCCTGGTCAACGGCGAACTGACCCTGGCCGAAGGGGCGATTCGTGGCTGGGACCGGCGTAACGTCTATTACTTCCAGATGCTCGGCTCACTGGCCGCGCACTACAAGTTCAGCCTGGAAGTACCGTTCAACGAACTGCCCGCCGACCAGCAGAAATTCATCCTGCATGGCAGCGGCTCGCAAAACGTCGATTTCAAATACCTGAACGACCGCGGCGACATCGTCAAACGCTCGCACCCGTTCGAAGGCATCGTGCCGAACCTGGAGCGCCGTTACCGCGAAACCGAATCGGCATCGGTGCGCGAGGAGCTGGCCAAATTCCTCAGCACCCAGTCGTGCCCGGATTGCCGTGGCACCCGTCTGCGGCGTGAAGCGCGGCACGTCTGGGTCGGCGAGAAAACCCTACCGGCGGTGACCAACCTGCCGATCGGCGATGCGTCCGATTATTTTGGCGGGCTCAAGCTCACCGGTCGGCGTGGCGAAATTGCCGACAAGATCCTCAAGGAAATCCGCGAACGCCTGCAGTTCCTGGTCAACGTCGGCCTCGACTATCTGTCGCTGGACCGCAGTGCCGACACCTTGTCCGGTGGCGAGGCCCAGCGCATTCGCCTGGCCAGCCAGATTGGCGCCGGGCTGGTGGGTGTCCTGTACATCCTCGACGAACCCTCCATCGGCCTGCATCAGCGCGATAACGACCGGCTGCTGGGCACCCTCAAGCACCTGCGCGATATCGGCAACACGGTGATCGTGGTCGAGCACGACGAAGACGCAATCCGCCTGGCCGACTACGTGGTCGACATCGGCCCGGGCGCCGGCGTGCATGGCGGGCATATCGTCGCCGAAGGCACACCGGCCGAGGTCATGGCGCACCCGGACTCGCTGACGGGCAAATACCTGTCGGGCCGGGTGAAGATCGAAGTCCCGGCCAAACGTACGCCGCGCAACAAGAAACTGACGCTGTCGCTCAAAGGCGCGCGCGGCAACAACCTGCGCAATGTCGACCTGGAGATTCCGATCGGCTTGCTGACCTGTGTGACCGGCGTGTCCGGCTCGGGTAAATCGACGCTGATCAACAACACGCTGTTCCCGTTGAGTGCCACCGCGCTGAATGGCGCAACGACGCTTGAGGCGGCCGCCCACGACAGCATCAAGGGCCTGGAGCACCTGGACAAAGTCGTCGACATCGACCAGAGCCCGATCGGCCGCACACCACGCTCCAACCCGGCGACCTATACCGGATTGTTCACGCCGATCCGCGAGTTGTTCGCCGGCGTGCCGGAGTCCCGCTCCCGGGGCTACGGCCCGGGGCGCTTCTCCTTCAACGTCAAGGGCGGGCGTTGCGAAGCCTGCCAGGGCGACGGCCTGATCAAGGTCGAAATGCACTTCCTGCCGGACATCTACGTGCCGTGCGACGTGTGCAAGAGCAAGCGCTATAACCGTGAAACCCTGGAGATCAAGTACAAGGGCAAGAGCATCCACGAAACACTCGAGATGACCATCGAGGAAGCGCGGGTGTTCTTCGATGCCGTACCGGCCCTGGCGCGCAAGCTGCAAACGTTGATGGATGTCGGCCTGTCGTACATCAAACTGGGGCAATCGGCGACCACGCTCTCCGGAGGTGAAGCCCAGCGGGTGAAACTGTCTCGCGAATTGTCCAAGCGTGATACCGGCAAGACCCTGTACATCCTTGATGAACCGACCACCGGGCTGCACTTCGCGGATATCCAGCAACTGCTGGACGTGCTGCATCGCCTGCGCGACCACGGCAACACCGTGGTGGTCATCGAGCACAACCTGGACGTGATCAAGACCGCCGACTGGCTGGTGGACCTCGGTCCGGAAGGTGGTTCCAAGGGCGGTCAGATCATCGCCGTCGGTACACCGGAGGAAGTGTCAGAGATGAAGCAATCTCATACCGGCTACTACCTCAAGCCGCTGCTGGAGCGTGACCGGGCTTAACCGGGCGCCATGAAAAAGCCCCTGTCACTTCATCGGTGGCAGGGGCTTTTTTGTATTCGCTGAATCAGGCGTGGGATTGCAGGTAGTTCTCAAGCCCGATCAACTTGATCAGACCCAGCTGCTTTTCGAGCCAGTAAGTGTGATCTTCTTCGGTGTCATGCAATTGAACCCGCAGCATTTCGCGGCTGACGTAGTCCTTGTGCTGCTCGCAGAGCTTGATGCCTTTGCACAGCGCAGCCCGCACCTTGTATTCCAGGCGCAAATCCGCTTCGAGCATCTCGGTCACCGTGGTGCCGACATCGAGATCGTCCGGACGCATGCGCGGAGTACCTTCGAGCATCAGGATCCGGCGCATCAAGGCATCAGCGTGCCCTGCTTCCTCTTCCATCTCGTGGTTGATTCGTTCGTAGAGCTTGGTGAAACCCCAGTCCTCATACATCCGCGAATGAACGAAATATTGATCACGCGCGGCCAGTTCGCCGGTCAGCAACGTGTTGAGGTAATCGATCACATCTGGGTGGCCTTGCATCGCCCTACATCTCCCTGCTTGAAAGTTATAGTTTGAACCAACATGCCCCTATCGTCACTCGCAAGACGCAATAAAAGCGAAGATATTCTGAGAAAACCAGCTGAAATAACGCAAAAACCGCCCAAACAAGGGCGGTTCTGCTTCTCATTTAGACTTCGTTAAGCTGTACGTTGAGCAGCTTTGCGATTGCTTCTCCATACGCCGGGTCAGCCTTGTAGAAATGTTGCAGCTGGCGATCAACCACATCACTCGTCACCCCCGCCATCGCACCGGCGATGTTGCTGACCAGCAGTGATTTCTGCTCTTCAGACATCAAGCGGAACAACGCGCCGGCGTGACTGTAGTAATCAGTATCTTCGCGGTGGTCGTAGCGATCGGCGGCACCACTGAGGGCCAATGCAGGCTCTGCATAACGAGGTGCCTGCTTCGGCGATTCCACGTAGCTGTTTGGCTCGTAGTTCGGCGCCGCACCGCCATTGCTGCCAAAGGCCATCGATCCATCGCGCTGATAAGTGTTGACCGGACTGCGCGGAGCGTTGACTGGCAACTGTTGGTGATTGGTGCCGACACGGTAGCGGTGAGCATCCGCGTAGGCAAAGACCCGACCTTGCAGCATACGATCCGGCGACAAACCAACGCCTGGAACCATGTTGCTGGGACCGAACGCCGCCTGCTCGACTTCCGCGAAGTAGTTCTGCGGATTGCGATTGAGCTCCAACTCTCCGACTTCAATCAGTGGAAACTCTTTTTGCGACCAGGTTTTGGTGACATCAAACGGGTTCTCGTAGTGCGCTGCCGCCTGAGACTCGCTCATGATCTGAATGCACACGCGCCATTTCGGGAAATCACCCTGCTCGATGGCATTGAATAAGTCGCGCTGGGCGTAATCCGGATCTGTACCCGCCAGGCGCGCAGCCTCCGCTGGAGCAAGGTTCTTGATCCCTTGTTTGGTCTTGTAGTGCCACTTCACCCAGTGGCGCTCGCCTTTAGCGCTGATGAGGCTGTACGTGTGGCTGCCAAAGCCGTGCATGTGGCGATATCCGTCAGGGATACCGCGGTCGGAAAACAGGATGGTGACCTGGTGCAACGCTTCGGGCGAATGCGACCAGAAGTCCCACATCGCCTGGGCACTTTTCAGGTTGCTTTGCGGCAAACGCTTCTGGGTGTGGATAAAGTCTGGAAACTTCAATGGGTCACGAATGAAGAACACTGGCGTGTTATTGCCGACAATGTCCCAGTTGCCTTCCTCGGTGTAGAACTTCAAGGCAAACCCGCGTGGATCGCGCTCGGTATCGGCCGAACCGCGCTCACCACCCACGGTGGAAAACCGCAGGAAAGTCGGGGTCTGCTTGCCGACCGCCTCAAACAGTTTCGCACTGGTGTATTGAGTGATATCACGCGTCACTGTGAACGTACCGTAGGCACCCGAGCCTTTGGCGTGCACACGGCGCTCGGGGATGTTTTCACGGTTGAAATGGGCAAGCTTCTCGATCAGATGAAAGTCGTCGAGCAGCAGCGGGCCACGAGGGCCAGCAGAACGGGAATTCTGGTTATCGGCAACAGGAGCGCCACTGGCGGTGGTAAGCGTTTTGTTTTGGCTCATGCGATCTTCCTTCCTTTGTCGGTCTTGAACTGCCGGCTATCGGCTGAGAAGGAGTATTGATCATCAATATGACAGCTACAAATTCATTAACTTGCAGACATCGATAGATAAAAACTAATGATCATCCCCATCACATCATGACGATGTGGACGAAGAAGACGCTTGTACAAACGGCGCGTTTCTTACAGGCACAAAAAACCGGGCACTAGGCCCGGTTCCTTGTTTCAGACT
This sequence comes from Pseudomonas sp. FW305-70, assembly GCF_058783925.1. Taxonomy (NCBI): domain Bacteria; kingdom Pseudomonadati; phylum Pseudomonadota; class Gammaproteobacteria; order Pseudomonadales; family Pseudomonadaceae; genus Pseudomonas; species Pseudomonas sp. FW305-70. Next base: position 33,587 of record NZ_JBYSYZ010000003.1, on the reverse strand, counting down.
GACGTCTTACTCGGCGGATACAGCTTCGCCAGCAGTAGCACGATCAACCAACTCGACGTACGCCATAGGCGCGTTGTCGCCAGCGCGGAAACCGCACTTGAGGATGCGCAGGTAGCCACCCTCACGGGTAGCGTAACGCTTGCCCAGGTCGTTGAAGAGCTTACCAACGATAGCTTTCGAACGAGTACGGTCGAAAGCCAGACGACGGTTAGCAACGCTGTCTGTCTTGGCCAGAGTGATCAGCGGCTCGGCAACGCGGCGCAGTTCTTTGGCTTTTGGCAGAGTCGTTTTGATCAGCTCGTGCTCGAACAGCGACACCGCCATGTTTTGGAACATGGCCTTGCGGTGCGAGCTGGTGCGGCTCAGGTGACGACCACTTTTACGATGACGCATGGTTCATTCCTTACCAAACACTACGTTCGGTGATTACGACGATCAGGCAGTCGCCTTGTCGTCCTTCTTAAGACTTGCAGGCGGCCAGTTGTCGAGGCGCATGCCGAGGGACAGACCGCGGGAGGCCAGAACGTCCTTGATTTCAGTCAAGGATTTCTTGCCCAGGTTCGGAGTCTTCAACAGTTCCACTTCGGTACGCTGAATCAGGTCACCGATGTAGTAAATGTTTTCCGCCTTAAGGCAGTTAGCCGAACGTACAGTCAGTTCCAGATCGTCAACCGGGCGAAGCAGGATCGGATCGATCTCGTCTTCCTGCTCGACAACCACTGGCTCACTGTCACCCTTGAGGTCGACGAACGCAGCCAACTGCTGTTGCAGGATGGTTGCAGCGCGGCGAATAGCCTCTTCAGGATCCAGAGTACCGTTGGTTTCCAGATCAATAACCAGCTTGTCCAGGTTAGTACGCTGCTCGACACGGGCGTTTTCCACCACGTATGCGATACGGCGAACCGGGCTGAACGAAGAGTCAAGCTGCAAGCGACCGATGCTGCGGCTTTCGTCTTCATCGCTCTGACGCGAGTCTGCCGGTTCATAACCACGACCACGAGCTACTACGAGCTTCATGTTCAGGGCGCCGTTAGACGCCAGGTTAGCGATTACGTGATCGGGATTAACGATCTCGACATCATGATCCAGCTGAATATCGGCAGCGGTAACCACCCCCGAACCCTTCTTCGACAAGGTCAGCGTAACTTCGTCACGACCGTGCAGCTTGATAGCCAGACCTTTAAGGTTCAACAGGATTTCAATGACGTCTTCCTGTACACCTTCGATGGCGCTGTACTCGTGGAGCACACCGTCAATCTCGGCCTCGACTACTGCACAGCCGGGCATTGAGGACAACAGGATGCGGCGCAGCGCGTTGCCCAGGGTATGGCCGAAACCACGCTCGAGAGGCTCGAGAGTGATCTTGGCGCGGGTTGGACTGACAACCTGCACATCAATGTGGCGGGGTGTCAGGAACTCATTTACCGAAATCTGCATGGATGCACCTATTTTCTAGCCCTTACTTGGAGTAGAGCTCGACAATCAGGCTTTCGTTGATGTCGGCGGACAGATCACTGCGAGCTGGAACGTTCTTGAAAACGCCCGACTTCTTCTCAGTGTCTACTTCTACCCATTCTACGCGGCCACGTTGGGCACACAGATCGAGAGCTTGGACAATGCGAAGTTGATTTTTTGCTTTCTCGCGAACAGCAACCACGTCACCAGCACGAACCTGGTAGGACGGTACGTTAACGGTCTGACCGTTTACGCTGATCGACTTGTGCGATACCAGCTGACGGGATTCGGCGCGAGTCGAACCAAAGCCCATACGGTATACAACGTTGTCCAGACGGCATTCGAGCAGTTGCAGCAGGTTCTCACCGGTTGCACCTTTCTTGCCAGCAGCTTCTTTGTAGTAGCCGCTGAATTGACGCTCGAGAACGCCGTAGATACGACGGACCTTCTGCTTTTCACGCAGTTGGGTGCCGTAGTCGGACTGGCGACCGCGGCGTTGGCCGTGGATACCAGGTGCTGCTTCAATGTTGCACTTCGATTCGATCGCGCGCACGCCGCTCTTCAGGAAGAGATCGGTGCCTTCGCGACGAGCGAGTTTGCATTTTGGACCAATGTAACGAGCCATTCTTTACAATCTCCTGGATTACACGCGGCGCTTCTTCGGCGGACGGCACCCGTTGTGCGGGATTGGCGTCACGTCGGTGATGCTGGCGATCTTGTAGCCACAGCCGTTCAAAGCGCGGACTGCGGATTCACGACCTGGACCTGGACCTTTGACGTTGACGTCGAGGTTTTTCAGGCCGTATTCCAGCGCAGCTTGACCAGCACGTTCAGCAGCTACCTGAGCAGCAAACGGGGTGGACTTGCGGGAACCGCGGAAACCCGAACCACCGGAGGTAGCCCAGGAAAGAGCGTTACCTTGACGGTCGGTGATGGTCACGATGGTGTTGTTAAAAGATGCATGGATGTGGGCGATGCCATCAACCACTGTCTTTTTAACTTTTTTACGAGGACGAGCAGCAGGTTTTGCCATGATTAAATTCCTGTCGATTCGCTGGGGCGATTACTTGCGGATCGGCTTACGCGGACCTTTACGGGTACGCGCGTTGGTCTTGGTACGCTGACCGCGCACTGGAAGACCGCGACGATGACGCAGACCGCGATAGCAACCGAGGTCCATCAAGCGCTTGATTTTCATGTTGATTTCGCGACGCAGGTCACCTTCAGTGGTGAACTTCGCCACTTCGCCACGCAGCTGTTCAATCTGCTCGTCGCTCAGATCTTTGATCTTTGCTGCTGGGTTTACCCCAGTCTCTGCACAAATTTTCTGTGCAGTAGTGCGACCAACACCATAGATGTAGGTCAGCGAGATAACAGTATGCTTGTTATCTGGAATGTTAACGCCTGCAATACGGGCCATTCAGTGGGACTCCAATTGACAGCTACCTACGCCCCGGAAGCCAAGAAATAGGGCGCGAGATAATATCGCTGTAATAACAAATAATCAACCCGGCAGCGCACTAGCTGCCGGGCTTGAAGCACAATCACACTCAGCCTTGGCGCTGTTTGTGACGCGGTTCCGCGCTGCAAATTACTCGAACAACACCTTCGCGGCGAATAATCTTGCAGTTACGGCACAGCTTTTTCACCGATGCACGAACTTTCATCACCAACTCCTCGAACCTTATGGGTCAGCGCAGCATGCCGCTGCCGTAACCCTTCAGGTTGGCTTTCTTCATCAGGGATTCGTACTGGTGCGAAACGAGGTGCGATTGTACTTGGGACATGAAGTCCATCACAACCACGACGACGATCAGCAACGAGGTCCCGCCAAGGTAGAACGGTACGTTCGCTGCAACCACCAGGAACTGGGGCAACAGGCAGACGGCCGTCATGTAAAGAGCACCGAACATGGTCAAGCGAGTCAGAACGCCATCAATGTAGCGCGCAGACTGCTCACCTGGACGGATACCCGGAATAAAGGCACCGGACTTCTTCAGGTTTTCCGCTACGTCTTTCGGATTGAACATCAACGCCGTATAGAAGAAGCAGAAGAAAATAATCCCTGCACTAAACAGCAGAATATTCAACGGCTGACCAGGAGCGATCGACTGCGAGATGTCCTGCAACCAGCCCATACCTTCAGACTGACCGAACCAGGCACCCAACGAAGCCGGGAACAGCAAAATGCTGCTCGCGAAAATAGCCGGAATAACACCGGCCATGTTCACCTTCAGCGGCAAGTGGCTGGTCTGCGCAGCGAAGACCTTGCGGCCCTGCTGACGCTTGGCGTAGTGAACAGCAATACGACGCTGACCACGCTCAATGAACACCACGAAACCGATAATCGCTACTGCCAGCAAACCGATGGCAACCAGGGCGAAGATGTTGATATCACCCTGACGTGCAGACTCGAAAGACTGCCCGATCGCTCTCGGAAGACCGGCGACGATACCTGCGAAGATCAACATCGAGATACCGTTGCCTACACCACGCTCAGTGATCTGCTCACCCAGCCACATCATGAACATCGCGCCCGCCACAAATGTGGTTACCGCAACGAAATGAAAGCTGAAGTCAGCAGTGAACGAAACGCCCTGCCCCGCCAGACCAATGGACATGCCAATGGCCTGGACGAGAGCGAGGACGACAGTGCCGTAGCGGGTGTACTGGCTTATCTTGCGACGGCCAGCTTCACCTTCCTTCTTCAACTGCTCCAGCTGCGGGCTGACGGCGGTCATCAGTTGCATGATGATCGATGCCGAGATGTACGGCATGATCCCCAGTGCAAAGATGCTCATCCGTTCCAGCGCGCCGCCGGAAAACATGTTGAACAAGCTAAGAATGGTCCCCTCATTCTGTCGAAACAGGTCCGCGAGTCGGTCCGGGTTGATACCTGGAACCGGGATGTGTGCGCCTATTCGGTAGACGATAATCGCCAGGAACAGAAAACGCAGACGAGCCCAGAGTTCAGACATACCGCCTTTGCCGAGCGCAGAGAGAGCACCTTGCTTAGCCATTTATTCCTCGAACTTGCCGCCAGCTGCTTCGATAGCCGCACGCGCACCTTTGGTGGCGCCGATTCCCTTGCCGATAGTGACAGCGCGAGTCACTTCACCGGACAGCATGATTTTCACACGCTGTACGTTGACGTTGATCACGTTGGCATCTTTCAGGGACTGCACGGTGACGATGTCGCCTTCCACTTTAGCCAGCTCGGACAGACGCACTTCTGCGCGATCCATGGCTTTCAGGGAAACGAAACCGAACTTCGGCAGGCGACGATGCAGCGGCTGTTGACCGCCTTCAAAGCCTGGAGCAATGGTGCCACCGGAGCGAGAGGTCTGACCTTTGTGACCACGGCCACCAGTCTTACCCAAACCGCTACCGATACCACGGCCCGGACGATGCTTTTCGCGACGGGAACCCGGCGCTGGACTCAGATCATTGAGTTTCATCGATTAACCCTCGACACGCAGCATGTAGTAAGCCTTGTTGATCATCCCGCGATTCTCGGGAGTATCCTGGACTTCTACAGTGTGACCGATGCGACGCAGACCCAGACCCTTAACGCACAGTTTGTGGTTAGGGATGCGGCCGGTCATGCTTTTGATCAGCGTAACTTTAACGGTAGCCATGATCAGAAGATCTCCTTGACGCTTTTGCCACGCTTGGCGGCAATGGATTCAGGAGACTGCATTGCTTTCAAACCCTTGAAAGTGGCGTGAACCACGTTTACCGGGTTAGTCGAGCCGTAGCACTTGGCCAGAACGTTCTGAACGCCAGCAACTTCGAGGACAGCACGCATAGCGCCGCCAGCGATGATACCGGTACCTTCAGAAGCAGGCTGCATGTACACCTTCGAAGCGCCGTGAGCGGACTTCATTGCGTACTGCAGGGTGGTGCCGTTCAGATCAACCTGGATCATGTTGCGGCGAGCAGCTTCCATTGCCTTCTGGATCGCAGCAGGCACTTCACGCGACTTGCCACGGCCGAAGCCAACACGGCCCTTACCATCACCAACCACGGTCAACGCGGTGAAAGTGAAGATACGGCCGCCTTTAACGGTTTTGGCTACGCGGTTAACTTGAACCAGCTTCTCGATGTAGCCTTCGTCGCGCTTTTGGTCGTTATTTGACATAACTTAGAACTCCAGCCCAGCTTCACGAGCAGCATCAGCCAGCGCTTTAACGCGGCCGTGGTACTTGAAGCCAGAGCGGTCGAAAGCCACCTGCGAGACGCCAGCGGCCTTAGCACGCGTAGCGACCAGCTGGCCAACCTTAGTGGCCGCGTCGATGTTGCCGGTGGCACCATCACGCAGTTCTTTATCCAAAGTCGAGGCGCTTGCCAGGACTTTGTTGCCGTCGGCCGAAATGACCTGGGCGTAGATGTGCTGCGAAGAGCGGAACACGCAGAGACGCACGACTTCTAGTTCGTGCATTTTCAGGCGTGCTTTGCGAGCGCGACGCAGTCGAGTAACTTTTTTGTCGGTCATTTGCTATGCCCTACTTCTTCTTGGCTTCTTTACGACGGACGACTTCGTCCGCGTAGCGCACACCTTTGCCTTTGTACGGCTCTGGTGGACGGAAGTCGCGGATCTCGGCGGCCACTTGACCTACCAGCTGCTTGTCGATGCCCTTGATCAGGATATCGGTCTGGCTAGGAGTCTCAGCGGTGATGCCTTCCGGCAGTTCGTAATCCACTGGGTGCGAGAAGCCAAGAGCCAGGTTCAGCACTGTGCCTTTTGCTTGCGCTTTGTAACCAACACCGACCAGCTGGAGCTTGCGCTCGAAGCCTTGGCTTACGCCTTGGACCATGTTGTTTACCAACGCACGAGTGGTACCAGCCATTGCGCGAGTCTGTTGATCGCCATTGCGAGCAGCGAAACGCAGCTCACCAGCTTCTTCAACGATCTCAACGGACGAATGGATGTTCAGTTCGAGAGTGCCCTTGGCACCCTTCACCGAAAGCTGTTGGCCTGCGAATTTTACTTCGACACCGGCTGGCAGCTTAACGGGGTTCTTAGCGACGCGAGACATGCTTATCCCCCCTTAGAACACAGTGCAAAGAACTTCGCCGCCGACACCGGCAGCGCGCGCAGCACGATCAGTCATCACACCCTTGTTGGTGGAGACGATAGACACACCGAGACCGCCACGAACTTTCGGCAGATCATCGACGGACTTGTACTGACGCAGGCCTGGACGGCTAACGCGCTTCACTTCTTCGATAACCGGACGGCCTTCGAAGTACTTCAGCTCGATGGACAGCAGTGGTTTGATTTCGCTGCTGATCTGATAACCCGCAATGTAACCTTCGTCCTTCAGGACTTTGGCAACAGCTACCTTCAACGTGGAAGATGGCATGCTTACGACGGACTTTTCAGCCATCTGGGCATTACGGATACGAGTTAGCATGTCCGCTAACGGGTCCTGCATACTCATGGGCTAGACGCTCCTAATACAAAAAAATTAGCCTTGCGGCTATTACGTGTCGCCGAGAATCTCCGGGCATGAAAAACACGGGCTCAGGCGAGCCGGGTATTCTAGACACACCCCAGAAATGAATCAAGCCCCAAAAGGGGCTTGATCCAGATTCAAGGCCACCGGTGGTCAGGATCTTGCGATCCTGGACACCGAGACTTTGACAGTACTTACCAGCTGGCTTTAACCAGACCCGGTACATCACCACGCATGGCAGCTTCACGCAGCTTGTTACGGCCGAGGCCGAACTTGCGGTAAACGCCGTGTGGACGACCGGTCAGGCGGCAGCGGTTACGCATGCGCGAAGCGCTTGCGTCACGTGGCTGCTTCTGCAGGGCTACTGTAGCTTCCCAACGCGCTTCTGGACTTGCGTTCAGATCAACGATGATAGCTTTCAGTGCTGCACGCTTCTTGGCGTACTTGGCAACCGTGAGCTGACGCTTCAGCTCGCGGTTTTTCATGCTCATCTTGGCCATGGTCCTACTCCAATCAGTTGCGGAACGGGAATTTGAACGCACGCAGCAGAGCGCGGCCTTCATCATCGTTCTTGGCAGTGGTGGTCAGGGTGATGTCCAGACCGCGGAGAGCATCGATCTTGTCGTAGTCGATTTCCGGGAAGATGATCTGCTCTTTCACGCCCATGCTGTAGTTGCCACGACCATCGAAGGACTTGGCATTCAGGCCGCGGAAGTCGCGAACCCGAGGCAGGGAGATCGACAGCAGACGATCCAGGAACTCGTACATACGCTCACGGCGCAGGGTCACTTTGACGCCGATCGGCCAACCTTCACGGACTTTAAAGCCAGCGATGGATTTGCGAGCGTAGGTCACAACGACTTTCTGGCCGGTGATCTTTTCCAGGTCAGCAACAGCGTGCTCGATGACTTTTTTGTCGCCGATCGCTTCGCCCAGACCCATGTTCAGGGTGATTTTGGTAACGCGCGGAACTTCCATCACGTTCGAAAGCTTAAGTTCTTCCTTAAGTTTCGGAGCAATTTCCTTCCGGTAAATCTCTTTTAGTCGTGCCATGGTCTCATCTACCTAGCAGTGTTCAAGCATCAACCGCTTTTTGGGTCGACTTGAAGACACGAATTTTCTTGCCGTCTTCTACTTTGAAACCAACGCGGTCAGCCTTGTTGGTTTCGCTGTTGAAAATGGCGACGTTAGAAGCATCCAGTGGAGCTTCTTTTTCGACGATACCGCCCTGCACGCCCGACATCGGGTTAGGCTTGGTATGACGCTTGACCAGGTTCAGACCACCAATAACCAGACGGTTGTTAGCGAGAACCTTAAGCACCTTACCGCGCTTACCTTTGTCTTTACCGGCGATCACGATGATCTCGTCGTCACGACGAATCTTTTGCATGTCGGATCTCCTTACAGCACTTCTGGGGCGAGCGAGACGATCTTCATGAACTTCTCAGTACGAAGTTCACGGGTCACTGGCCCAAAGATACGGGTGCCGATCGGCTCTTGCTTGTTGTTCAACAGAACAGCAGCGTTGCCATCAAAGCGGATAATGGAGCCATCAGCACGACGTACGCCGTGACGAGTGCGGACTACAACAGCAGTCATCACTTGGCCTTTTTTCACTTTACCGCGAGGAATTGCTTCCTTGACGGTAACTTTGATGATGTCACCGATACCAGCGTAACGACGATGGGAGCCACCCAGCACCTTGATGCACATAACGCGGCGAGCGCCGCTGTTATCGGCCACATCGAGCATGGATTGAGTCTGAATCATATAATTTCTCCGACCCCTAGTCCTTAGACTTCCACAGCGCGTTCGAGAACATCAACCAGCGCCCAAGACTTGGTCTTGGCCAAAGGACGAGTTTCACGAATAGTGACTTTGTCGCCGATGTGGCACTGATTGGTTTCGTCGTGCGCGTGCAGCTTAGTCGAACGCTTAACGTATTTACCGTAGATCGGGTGCTTAACGCGACGCTCGATCAGAACGGTGATGGTTTTGTCCATCTTGTCGCTGACAACACGGCCAGTCAGCGTACGGACAGTTTTTTCGGCTTCAGCCATGATTACTTACCTGCCTGCTGGTTGAGCACAGTCTTCACGCGAGCGATGTCACGCTTAACTTGCGAGAGCAGATGAGACTGCCCCAACTGGCCAGTTGCTTTCTGCATACGCAGATTGAACTGGTCGCGCAGCAGGTCGAGCAGTTGCTCGTTCAGCTGCTGTGCGGATTTTTCACGAAGTTCATTCGCTTTCATCACATCACCGTCCGTTTAACAAAGGAGGTGGCGAGCGGCAGCTTTGCAGCAGCCAGGGCGAAAGCCTCACGCGCCAGCTCTTCAGAAACACCCTCGATTTCATACAGGACTTTGCCTGGCTGAATCTGGGCAACCCAGTATTCCACGTTACCCTTACCTTTACCCATCCGAACCTCGAGAGGCTTTTTGGAGATCGGCTTGTCCGGGAATACACGGATCCAGATCTTGCCACCACGTTTTACGTGACGGGTCAGTGCACGACGCGCTGACTCGATCTGACGAGCGGTGAGACGACCACGAGCAACAGACTTCAGCGCGAACTCGCCGAAGCTGACTTTGCTACCGCGCAATGCCAGGCCACGGTTGTGACCAGTCATTTGCTTGCGGAACTTCGTACGCTTTGGTTGCAACATTTGGCGTACCCCTTACTTAGCAGCTTTTTTACGAGGCGCTGGTGCTTGTGGTTTCAGTTCTTCTTGGCGACCACCAATTACTTCGCCTTTGAAGATCCAAACCTTTACACCGATCACACCGTAAGTGGTGTGAGCTTCGTAGTTGGCATAGTCGATGTCGGCACGCAGGGTGTGCAATGGCACACGACCTTCGCGATACCATTCAGTACGTGCGATTTCAGCACCGCCGAGACGACCGCTCACTTGGATTTTGATGCCTTTGGCACCAATGCGCATGGCGTTCTGTACGGCGCGCTTCATAGCACGACGGAACATTACGCGACGCTCCAGCTGCTGAGCTACGCTCTGCGCAACCAGCATACCGTCGAGCTCCGGCTTGCGGATCTCTTCGATATTGATGTGCACAGGCACACCCATTTGCTTGGTCAGGTCCTGACGCAGTTTCTCAACATCTTCACCTTTCTTCCCGATAACGATACCTGGACGAGCGGTGTGGATGGTGATGCGTGCAGTTTGGGCCGGACGATGGATATCGATACGGCTTACGGACGCGCTTTTTAGTTTGTCTTGGAGGTACTCACGCACATTCAGATCTGCGAGCAAATAGTCCGCATAAGTCCGACCGTCTGCGTACCAGACGGAGGTGTGCTCCTTGACGATTCCCAGGCGAATGCCAATGGGATGTACTTTCTGACCCATCTCTTCGACTCCGTTACTTGTCAGCAACCTTGACAGTGATATGGCAAGACCGCTTGACGATGCGATCAGCACGGCCTTTGGCACGTGGCATGATGCGCTTCAGCGAACGCCCTTCGTTGACGAAAACGGTGCTGACCTTCAGGTCATCAACGTCTGCGCCTTCGTTATGCTCGGCGTTGGCTACGGCCGACTCCAGCACTTTCTTCATGATCTCGGCGGCTTTCTTACTGCTGAAAGCCAACAGGTTGAGCGCTTCGCCCACCTTCTTCCCGCGGATCTGGTCGGCGACCAAGCGGGCTTTCTGGGCGGAGATTCGAGCGCCCGACAACTTAGCGGCTACTTCCATTTCCTAACCCCTTAACGCTTGGCTTTCTTGTCTGCCACGTGCCCGCGATAAGTGCGGGTACCGGCGAACTCGCCCAGTTTGTGGCCGACCATGTCTTCGTTCACGAGAACTGGGACGTGCTGACGACCGTTGTGTACTGCGATGGTCAGACCGACCATTTGTGGCAGGATCATCGAACGACGCGACCAGGTTTTCACCGGTTTGCGATCGTTCTTTTCCGCCGCCACTTCGATCTTCTTCAGTAGGTGAAGATCGATAAAAGGACCTTTTTTCAGAGAACGTGGCACTGTCGTATCCCTCTATTTACTTGCGACGACGGACGATCATTTTGTCGGTACGCTTATTACCACGAGTCTTCGCGCCCTTAGTCGGGAAGCCCCATGGCGATACCGGATGACGACCACCAGAGGTACGACCTTCACCACCACCATGTGGGTGGTCAACCGGGTTCATGGCAACACCACGAACGGTTGGGCGAACGCCACGCCAGCGTTTGGCACCGGCTTTACCCAGCGAACGCAGGCTGTGCTCGGAGTTCGAGACTTCGCCCAGGGTCGCACGGCATTCAGCCAGGACTTTACGCATTTCACCGGAACGCAGACGCAGGGTAACGTACACGCCTTCACGAGCGATCAGCTGAGCCGAAGCACCAGCGGAACGAGCGATCTGTGCGCCTTTACCTGGCTTCAGTTCGATGCCGTGTACGGTAGAACCGACTGGAATGTTGCGCAGTTGCAGAGCGTTGCCTGGCTTGATTGGAGCCAGAGCGCCTGCGATCAGCTGGTCGCCAGCACTCACGCCTTTAGGGGCGATGATGTAGCGGCGCTCGCCGTCTGCGTAGCAGAGCAGTGCGATGTGAGCAGTACGGTTTGGATCGTATTCGATACGCTCGACAGTGGCGACGATGCCATCTTTGTCGTTGCGACGGAAATCGACCATACGGTAATGCTGCTTATGACCACCACCGATGTGACGAGTGGTAATACGGCCATTGTTGTTACGACCACCAGTCTTCGATTTCTTCTCGAGCAGCGGTGCGTGAGGAGCGCCTTTATGCAGCTCCTGGTTGACCACCTTGACCACAAAACGGCGGCCAGGGGAAGTCGGTTTGCATTTAACGATTGCCATGATGCACCCCTTCCTTACTCAGCACTGCTGCTGAAATCGAGATCTTGGCCTGGCTGAAGGGAGATAACTGCCTTCTTCCAGTCATTACGCTTGCCCAGACCGCGAGCAGTGCGCTTGCTCTTACCCAGAACATTCAGGGTAGTTACACGCTCTACTTTCACGCTGAACAGGCTTTCGACGGCCTTCTTGATTTCCAGCTTGGTTGCGTCAGTAGCAACCTTGAAAACGAACTGGCCTTTCTTGTCTGCCAGAACCGTAGCCTTCTCGGAAACGTGCGGGCCAAGCAGAACTTTAAATACGCGTTCCTGGTTCATCCCAGCAGCTCCTCGAATTTCTTCACGGCCGACACGGTGATCAACACCTTGTCGTATGCGATCAGACTAACTGGATCGGAACCTTGCACGTCACGTACATCTACGTGTGGCAGGTTACGAGCAGCCAGGTACAGGTTCTGATCAACAGCGTCCGACACGATCAGAACGTCGGTCAGGCTCATGTTGTTCAGTTTGCCCAGCAGGTCTTTGGTTTTCGGCGTTTCAACGGCGAAATCCTGAACCACGACCAGACGATCAGTACGCACCAGCTCAGCAAGGATGGAACGCATTGCTGCGCGATACATCTTCTTGTTCAACTTCTGGGAGTGATCCTGAGGACGAGCTGCGAAAGTGGTACCGCCGCCACGCCAGATTGGGCTACGGATAGTACCGGCACGAGCACGGCCAGTACCTTTCTGACGCCATGGGCGCTTGCCGCCACCACGAACGTCGGAACGGGTCTTTTGCTGCTTGGAACCCTGACGGCCGCCGGCCATGTAGGCCACGACTGCTTGGTGAACCAGCGTCTCGTTGAATTCGCCGCCAAATGTCAGTTCGGAAACTTCGATCGCTTGAGCGTCATTTACATTTAATTGCATGTCAGCTTCCCCTTAACCGCGAGCCTTGGCTGCTGGACGTACAACCAAGTTGCCGCCAGTAGCGCCAGGAACAGCGCCCTTGACCAACAACAGATTGCGTTCAGCGTCCACGCGCACTACTTCGAGGGACTGCACGGTCACGCGCTCAGCGCCCATATGACCGGACATTTTTTTGCCCTTGAATACACGACCAGGAGTCTGGCACTGGCCGATAGAGCCTGGAACGCGGTGGGATACGGAGTTACCGTGGGTGTTATCTTGCCCGCGGAAATTCCAACGCTTGATCGTACCCTGGAAGCCTTTACCCTTGGACTGACCGGTTACATCAACCAGTTGACCAGCGGCGAAGATTTCAGCGTTGATCAGATCGCCGGCCTGGTACTCGCCTTCTTCAAGGCGGAATTCCATTACGGTACGACCAGCGGCAACGTTCGCTTTAGCGAAGTGGCCAGCCTGAGCTGCTGTTACACGCGAAGCACGACGCTCGCCGACAGTGACTTGCACTGCACGATAGCCATCGGTCTCTTCAGTTTTGAACTGGGTGACGCGATTCGGCTCGATCTCAATGACCGTGACCGGAATGGAGACACCTTCTTCGGTGAAAATACGGGTCATACCGCATTTACGACCGACTACACCAATAGTCATGTTGTAAACCTCATGAGTGTACGGGGCTTTCACCCGCTATGGCCGCCCATTTCAGAGCGTTACACGACTAAGACCGAGTCTTAGCCGAGGCTGATCTGCACTTCCACACCGGCCGCAAGATCAAGCTTCATAAGAGCATCAACGGTTTTATCCGTTGGCTGGACGATGTCCAGAACGCGCTTATGAGTACGGATCTCGTACTGGTCACGCGCGTCTTTGTTGACGTGCGGGGAGACCAGAACGGTGAACCGCTCTTTACGGGTAGGCAGTGGAATTGGACCACGCACTTGAGCACCAGTACGTTTCGCGGTTTCCACGATTTCCTGGGTTGATTGGTCGATCAGGCGATGGTCGAAAGCCTTCAACCTGATACGGATTTGCTGATTTTGCATTGGATTTCAGACTCCGGCTGCTATTCCCACCGGGCGCAATACGCCCGTTAAAAGGAGGCGCAATTCTATAGACGCCCCAGATAGGTGTCAACCCAATAAAAAAGCCCCCGCTGAGCGGGGGCTTTTCAAAGCATCGAAGCTATCTCAAAAGAGATGCTTACTCGATGATTTTGGCTACGACGCCAGCGCCGACGGTACGACCGCCTTCACGGATAGCGAAACGCAGGCCGTCTTCCATTGCGATGGTCTTGATCAGGGTAACTTCCATCTGGATGTTGTCACCTGGCATTACCATTTCAACGCCTTCTGGCAGCTGGCAGTTACCAGTCACGTCAGTAGTACGGAAGTAGAACTGTGGACGGTAGCCTTTGAAGAACGGAGTGTGACGACCGCCTTCTTCCTTGCTCAGAACGTAAACTTCTGCGGTGAACTTGGTGTGCGGCTTAACCGAACCCGGCTTAACCAGAACCTGGCCACGCTCAACGTCGTCACGCTTGGTACCACGCAGCAGAACGCCGCAGTTCTCGCCAGCACGACCTTCGTCGAGCAGCTTGCGGAACATTTCAACACCGGTGCAGGTGGTGGTGGTGGTGTCACGCAGACCAACGATTTCCAGTGCATCTTGAACGCGAACGATACCGCGCTCGATACGACCAGTCACAACAGTACCACGACCCGAGATCGAGAATACGTCTTCGATTGGCATCAGGAATGGCTTGTCGATAGCGCGCTCTGGTTCTGGGATGTAGCTGTCCAGAGTTTCAACCAGTTTACGAACGGCAGTGGTGCCCATTTCGTTGTCGTCTTTGCCTTCCAGCGCCATACGAGCCGAACCGATGATGATTGGAGTGTCATCGCCCGGGAAGTCGTAGGTGGACAGCAGGTCGCGAACTTCCATCTCGACCAGTTCCAGCAGCTCAGCGTCGTCTACCAGGTCAGCCTTGTTCAGGAAAACCACGATGTACGGAACGCCTACCTGACGGGACAGCAGGATGTGCTCACGGGTTTGTGGCATCGGACCATCAGCGGCCGAGCAAACCAGGATCGCGCCGTCCATCTGGGCAGCACCGGTGATCATGTTCTTCACATAGTCAGCGTGACCTGGGCAGTCAACGTGAGCGTAGTGACGGATCTTCGAGTTGTACTCGACGTGCGCGGTGTTGATGGTGATACCACGAGCTTTTTCTTCTGGAGCGCTGTCGATTTTATCGAAATCAACGATTGCGGAACCGAAAACTTCGGAGCAAACGCGAGTCAGAGCTGCGGTCAGAGTGGTTTTACCGTGGTCAACGTGACCGATGGTGCCAACGTTGACGTGCGGTAGGGAACGATCAAATTTTTCTTTAGCCACGACAATTAACTCCTTGCCTAAAGGACTGAATCAGCCTTGTTTTTTGGTAACGGTTTCGACGATGTGCGACGGAGCCGTATTGTATTTTTTGAATTCCATAGAGTAGCTTGCGCGACCCTGGGACATCGAACGAACGTCGGTCGCATAACCGAACATCTCGCCCAACGGAACTTCAGCACGGATCACCTTACCGGAAACCGTGTCTTCCATACCCAGAATCATGCCGCGACGACGGTTAAGGTCGCCCATCACGTCACCCATATAGTCTTCAGGCGTAACAACCTCTACCGCCATGATCGGCTCGAGCAACTCACCACCGCCCTTCTGGGCCAGTTGCTTGGTCGCCATGGAAGCAGCCACCTTAAACGCCATCTCGTTCGAGTCGACGTCGTGGTAAGAACCATCAAACACGGTAGCCTTCAGGCCGATCAGCGGATAGCCGGCAACTACGCCGTTCTTCATCTGCTCTTCGATACCCTTCTGGATAGCCGGGATGTATTCCTTAGGAACCACACCACCCACTACTTCGTTCACGAATTGCAGACCTTCCTGACCTTCGTCAGCAGGAGCAAAACGAATCCAGCAATGACCGAACTGGCCACGACCACCGGACTGACGAACGAACTTGCCTTCGATTTCGCAATTCTTCGTGATGCGCTCACGATACGAAACCTGAGGCTTACCGATGTTGGCTTCGACGTTGAACTCACGGCGCATCCGGTCAACCAGGATGTCCAGGTGCAACTCGCCCATGCCAGAGATGATCGTCTGACCAGTCTCTTCATCAGTCTTGACGCGGAAAGACGGGTCTTCCTGAGCAAGTTTGCCCAGAGCGATACCCATTTTTTCCTGGTCATCCTTGGTCTTAGGCTCTACGGCAACCGAAATAACCGGCTCCGGGAAGTCCATGCGAACCAGGATGATTGGCTTGTCAGCGTTGCACAAGGTTTCACCAGTGGTGACGTCCTTCATGCCGATCAAGGCCGCGATGTCGCCAGCGCGTACTTCCTTGATCTCTTCACGGGCGTTTGCGTGCATCTGCACCATACGACCCACACGCTCTTTCTTGCCCTTGACCGAGTTGATCACGCCGTCGCCGGAGGCCAACACGCCCGAGTAAACACGAACGAAGGTCAGGGTACCCACGAATGGGTCAGTAGCGATTTTGAACGCCAGAGCCGAGAACGGCTCGTTGTCGTCTGCATGACGCTCCATCTGCTTTTCCTCGTCATCCGGGTCAGTACCCTTGATGGCAGGAATGTCAGTTGGTGCAGGCAGGTAGTCGATAACGGCGTCGAGAACCAGGGGAACACCCTTGTTCTTGAAGGAAGAACCGCAAACAGCCAGAACGATCTCACCAGCGATAGTACGCTGACGCAGAGCACCCTTGATTTCCTCGATGGAGAGCTCTTCCCCTTCGAGGTACTTGTTCATCAGCTCTTCGCTGGCTTCGGCCGCAGCCTCAACCATGTTGTTGCGCCACTCTTCAGCCAGCTCCTGCAGTTCAGCAGGGATGGCTTCACGACGAGGAGTCATACCCTTGTCGGCATCGTTCCAATAAACGGCTTCCATGGTCATCAGATCGATCTGACCCTGGAAGTTGTCTTCGGAACCGATAGCCAGCTGGATAGGCACCGGAGTGTGACCCAGACGCTGCTTGATCTGAGCGATCACGCGCAGGAAGTTCGCACCGGCACGGTCCATCTTGTTCACGTAAACGATACGTGGAACGCCGTACTTGTTGGCTTGACGCCATACGGTTTCGGACTGAGGCTCAACGCCGGAGGTGCCGCAGAACACAACGACCGCGCCGTCGAGTACACGCAGGGAACGTTCAACTTCAATGGTGAAGTCTACGTGACCCGGGGTATCGATGACGTTGAAGCGGTATTGGTCTTTGTGCTGCTTGGCCGAACCCTGCCAGAAGGCGGTAATGGCAGCAGAAGTAATGGTAATACCACGCTCCTGCTCCTGAACCATCCAGTCAGTGGTCGCAGCGCCATCATGCACTTCGCCCATCTTGTGGCTTTTGCCAGTGTAAAAAAGGACGCGCTCGGTGGTGGTGGTTTTACCAGCATCCACGTGAGCAACGATACCGATGTTACGGTAGCGATTAATCGGTGTAGTACGAGCCATAAAGCCCTCGCAAAATGAGTGACGCTAGAATTAGAAGCGGTAGTGCGAGAAAGCCTTGTTGGCTTCAGCCATACGGTGCACGTCTTCACGCTTCTTAACTGCAGCACCTTTACCTTCGGCGGCGTCCAACAGTTCGCCAGCCAAACGCAGAGCCATAGACTTCTCGCCGCGCTTGCGGGCGAAGTCTACCAACCAGCGCATTGCCAGAGCGTTACGACGGGAAGGACGAACCTCGACCGGAACCTGGTAAGTAGCACCACCAACGCGGCGCGACTTCACTTCGACCAGCGGAGCGATGGCGTCGAGTGCTTTTTCGAAGAGTTCCAGGGGATCGGTGCCGGCCTTACGAGCCTTCACGGTATCCAGGGCACCATAAACGATACGCTCGGCAACGGCCTTCTTGCCGCTTTCCATTACGTGGTTCATGAATTTGGCGAGGATTTGGCTTCCGTATTTCGGATCGTCCAGAATCTCACGCTTGGCTGCTACGCGACGTCTTGGCATTGATAAGCCCTCAAACGGTCTTCAGGTTAGCCCGGGACAGATCCTGTGGATACGTGCCCGACCTTACTCTTATCGACTCAATAAAATGAATAACTGCAAAACGGCCGATTACTTCGGACGCTTGGTACCGTACTTCGAACGACCCTGGTTACGACCTTTAACACCGGAAGTATCCAACGAACCGCGAACGGTGTGGTAACGAACACCTGGCAAGTCTTTTACACGACCGCCGCGGATCAGTACCACGCTGTGCTCTTGCAGGTTGTGGCCTTCACCACCGATGTACGAGGAAACCTCGAAACCGTTGGTCAGACGCACACGGCATACTTTACGCAGTGCCGAGTTAGGTTTTTTCGGCGTGGTGGTGTACACACGGGTGCACACGCCACGGCGTTGCGGGCAGTTCTGCAGCGCAGGCACGTCGGATTTCTCGACGATACGCTTACGCGGCTGACGTACCAGCTGGTTGATAGTTGCCATCTACTAGCTCCACTGTTGTCTTGCGACGCTATTGTCTTGCAAGAAAAGCAAAATGGCAGGAACGAGTTCCCGCCAAATTTAGGGGTACAAGAGTCTAAAGAGGATCTTGTCCCCAGTCAAGGCAAGGCCCCGCCCTCCCCGCTCATCCAATCTCGACAATTTGTCTCGATTCGATGAACGGAGTGACCAGGGCCTCACACTCATTTACCGCAGAACTCAGTTACCGCTCGAGTTCAGCGCTTCGGTCAGTGCAGCTTCCACTTCACTGGCGCTTACGCGCAACGGTTTGTCTGCATCACGGCGACGCTTACGCTCGCTGTGATAAGCCAGACCGGTACCAGCCGGGATCAGACGACCCACGACCACGTTTTCTTTCAGGCCGCGCAGGTAATCGCGCTTGCCGGTTACCGCCGCTTCGGTCAGTACGCGGGTGGTTTCCTGGAAGGAAGCCGCCGAGATGAACGATTCGGTGGACAACGACGCCTTGGTGATACCCAGCAGTACACGAGTGAACTTGGAGACAAACTTGTCTTCAGTCGCCAGGCGCTCGTTCTCTACCAGTACGTGAGTCAGTTCCATCTGGTCGCCCTTGATGAAACTGGAATCGCCGGATTCAGCGATTTCAACTTTACGCAGCATCTGACGCAGGATGGTCTCGATGTGCTTGTCGTTGATCTTCACGCCTTGCAGACGGTAAACGTCCTGGATCTCGTTAACGATGTACTTGGCCAGCGCACTCACACCCAGCAGACGCAGGATGTCGTGTGGATCGCTCGGACCGTCGGAGATAACTTCGCCGCGGTTTACCTGTTCGCCTTCGAACACGTTCAGGTGACGCCACTTCGGAATCAGCTCTTCGTACGGATCGCTACCGTCGTTCGGGGTAATGACCAGACGGCGCTTGCCCTTGGTCTCTTTACCGAACGCGATGGTGCCGCTGACTTCAGCCAGAATCGACGCTTCTTTCGGACGACGGGCTTCGAACAGGTCGGCAACACGCGGCAGACCACCGGTGATGTCACGGGTCTTCGAAGTTTCTTGCGGAATACGAGCGATAACATCACCGATCGCAATCTTCGCACCGTCCGCTACACCGACCAGGGCGTTGGCTGGCAGGAAGTACTGAGCGATAACGTCAGTGCCTGGCAGCAACAGATCCTTGCCGTTGTCGTCGACCATCTTAACGGCTGGACGGATGTCCTTACCGGCAGCTGGACGATCTTTGGCGTCGAGTACTTCAATGTTGGTCATACCGGTCAATTCGTCAGTCTGACGCTTGATCGTGATGCCTTCTTCCATGCCCACGTAGGTCACGGTACCTTTCATTTCGGTAACGATCGGGTGAGTGTGCGGATCCCACTTGGCCACGATGGCGCCAGCGTCGACCTTGTCACCTTCTTTAACCGAAATCACGGCACCGTACGGCAGCTTGTAACGCTCACGCTCACGACCGAAGTCATCAGCGATGGCCAGCTCACCGGAACGGGACACGGCAACCAGGTGACCGTCCACTCGCTCAACGTGCTTCAGGTTATGCAGACGGACGGTACCGCCATTCTTCACCTGAACGCTGTCGGCTGCGGAGGTCCGGCTTGCCGCACCACCAATGTGGAACGTACGCATCGTCAGCTGGGTACCCGGCTCACCGATGGACTGGGCAGCGATAACGCCGACCGCTTCACCGATGTTCACCTGGTGACCACGAGCCAGGTCACGGCCGTAGCACTTGGCGCAAATGCCGTAGCGGGTTTCGCAGCTGATCGGCGAACGCACGATCACTTCGTCGATGCTGTTCAGCTCGATGAACTCGACCCACTTCTCGTCTACCAGGGTGCCAGCAGGAACGATGACGTCCTCGGTACCCGGCTTGAATACGTCACGGGCAATAACACGACCCAATACGCGCTCACCCAACGGCTCTACAACGTCACCGCCTTCAATGTGCGGAGTCATCAGCAGACCGTGTTCGGTGCCGCAATCGATCTCGGTTACAACCAGATCCTGCGCCACGTCTACCAGACGACGAGTCAGGTAACCCGAGTTCGCCGTTTTCAACGCGGTATCCGCCAGACCTTTACGAGCACCGTGAGTGGAGATGAAGTACTGAAGTACGCTCAAACCTTCACGGAAGTTCGCAGTAATCGGCGTTTCGATGATGGAGCCGTCCGGCTTGGCCATCAGGCCACGCATACCGGCGAGCTGACGAATCTGTGCTGCGGAACCCCGCGCACCCGAGTCGGCCATCATGTACATCGAGTTGAACGATTCCTGGTCGACTTCGACGCCATGACGGTCGATGACTTTCTCTTTCGAGAGGTTGGCCATCATCGCCTTGGAAACTTCGTCGTTCGCCTTGGACCAAAGGTCGATCACTTTGTTGTACTTCTCGCCCTGGGTTACCAGGCCGGAGGCGTACTGGCTCTCGATCTCTTTCACTTCGTCGGTGGCTGCACCGATGATGCGGGCTTTTTCATCCGGGATAACGAAGTCGTTAACACCGATGGAAACGCCGGAGATGGTCGAGTAGGCAAAACCGGTGTACATCAACTGGTCAGCGAAGATAACGGTCTCTTTCAGACCAACCACGCGGTAGCACTGGTTGATCAGCTTGGAGATCGCCTTTTTCTTCATCGGCAGGTTGACGACGTCGTACGACAGACCTTTTGGCACAACCTGGAACAACAGCGCACGGCCGACAGTGGTGTCGACGATACGGGTGTTGGTCACGCTGCCGCCGTCACGGTCGTTGACGGTTTCGTTGATCCGGACTTTGACCTTGGCGTGCAGTGCGGCTTCGCCGGCACGGAACACACGGTCAACTTCCTGCAGATCCGCGAATACACGACCTTCGCCCTTGGCGTTGATCGCTTCACGCGTCATGTAGTACAGACCCAATACAACGTCCTGCGACGGAACGATGATTGGCTCACCGTTGGCTGGCGACAGAATGTTGTTGGTCGACATCATCAACGCACGCGCTTCCAGCTGGGCTTCCAGCGTCAGCGGTACGTGCACGGCCATTTGGTCGCCGTCGAAGTCGGCGTTGTACGCGGCGCATACCAGAGGGTGCAGCTGGATAGCCTTACCTTCGATCAGTACCGGTTCAAACGCCTGGATACCCAGACGGTGAAGGGTCGGTGCACGGTTGAGAAGAACCGGGTGTTCGCGAATCACTTCAGCGAGAACGTCCCAAACTTCCGGCAGCTCGCGCTCGACCATCTTCTTGGCAGCTTTGATGGTGGTTGCGAGACCACGCATTTCCAGCTTGCCGAAAATGAACGGTTTGAACAGCTCGAGAGCCATCTTCTTCGGCAGACCGCACTGGTGCAGACGCAGGGTCGGACCTACGGTAATTACCGAACGGCCGGAGTAGTCAACACGCTTACCGAGCAAGTTCTGACGGAAACGACCCTGCTTACCCTTGATCATGTCAGCCAGGGATTTCAGAGGACGCTTGTTGGAACCTGTGATAGCGCGGCCACGACGACCGTTGTCGAGCAGTGCGTCGACGGCTTCCTGCAACATACGCTTTTCGTTGCGCACGATGATGTCCGGAGCGGACAGATCCAGCAGGCGCTTCAAACGGTTGTTACGGTTGATCACTCGACGATACAGATCGTTGAGGTCGGAAGTTGCGAAGCGACCGCCATCCAGCGGGACCAGTGGACGCAGATCTGGCGGCAGAACCGGCAGAACGGTCAGCACCATCCACTCTGGCAGGTTGCCGGAACCCTGGAAGGCTTCCATCAACTTCAGACGCTTGGACAGCTTCTTGATCTTGGTTTCCGAGTTGGTTTGCGGAATTTCTTCACGCAGGCGGCCAATCTCGTGCTCCAGGTCGATAGCGTGCAGCAGTTCGCGGACAGCTTCGGCACCCATGCGGGCATCGAAATCGTCGCCGAACTCTTCCAGCGCTTCGAAGTACTGCTCGTCGTTCAGCAGCTGACCTTTTTCAAGGGTGGTCATGCCTGGATCGATAACGACGTAGCTCTCGAAGTAGAGAACGCGTTCGATATCACGCAGGGTCATATCCATCAGCAAGCCGATACGGGACGGCAGCGATTTCAGGAACCAGATGTGGGCAACCGGCGAGGCCAGTTCGATGTGCGCCATGCGCTCACGACGAACTTTTGCCAGCGCGACTTCAACACCGCACTTCTCGCAGATCACACCGCGGTGCTTCAAGCGCTTGTACTTACCGCACAGGCACTCGTAATCCTTTACCGGGCCAAAGATCTTGGCGCAGAACAGGCCGTCACGCTCAGGTTTGAACGTACGGTAGTTGATGGTTTCCGGCTTTTTAACTTCACCGAACGACCACGAACGGATCATCTCAGGCGATGCCAATCCGATACGGATGGCGTCGAACTCTTCGACTTGACCCTGGTTTTTCAGCAAATTCAGTAGGTCTTTCAAGGCCTTTCCTCCTGGCGGAGCAGAGAGCGGGCAATCCTGCCCCGCTCTCGATTCGCGTCACGTGTTATTCGGTTTCCAGATCGATATCGATGCCGAGGGAACGAATTTCCTTGATCAACACGTTGAAGGACTCGGGCATGCCCGGCTCCATACGGTGATCGCCATCCACGATGTTTTTGTACATCTTGGTACGGCCGTTCACATCGTCCGACTTCACTGTGAGCATTTCTTGCAGAGTGTAAGCGGCACCGTATGCTTCCAGTGCCCAGACCTCCATCTCCCCGAAACGCTGACCACCGAACTGCGCCTTACCACCCAGCGGCTGCTGGGTAACCAGGCTGTACGAACCGGTAGAACGCGCGTGCATCTTGTCGTCTACCAAGTGGTTCAGCTTCAGCATGTACATGTAGCCAACGGTGACCGGGCGCTCGAACTTGTTGCCGGTACGGCCGTCGGTCAGCTGCATCTGGCCGCTTTCTGGCAGGTCCGCCAGTTTCAGCATGGCCTTGATTTCACTTTCCTTGGCGCCGTCGAACACTGGAGTGGCCATTGGAACGCCGCCACGCAGGTTTTGAGCCAGATCCAGGATTTCCTGGTCCGAGAAGTCATCGAGGCTTTCCTGACGACCGCCGATCTCGTTGTAGATCTCGTGCAGGAACTTACGCAGCTCGGCAACCTTGCGCTGCTCTTCAATCATGCGGTTGATCTTCTCGCCCAGACCTTTGGCCGCGAGGCCCAGGTGGGTTTCAAGGATCTGACCAACGTTCATACGCGAAGGTACGCCCAACGGGTTGAGGACGACGTCGACCGGGGTGCCATTGGCATCGTGCGGCATGTCTTCAACCGGCATGATCACGGAGACCACACCCTTGTTACCGTGACGACCGGCCATCTTGTCGCCCGGCTGGATGCGACGACGGATTGCCAGGTAGACCTTGACGATTTTCAGCACGCCTGGAGCCAGGTCATCGCCTTGCTGCAGCTTGCGCTTCTTGTCTTCGAACTTGTCGTCCAGCAGACGGCGACGATCAACGATGTAGGCCTGGGCCTTCTCGAGCTGCTCGTTCAGAGCATCTTCAGCCATGCGCAGTTTGAACCACTGGCCGTGCTCAAGACCGTCGAGAACTTCGTCGGTGATGTCCTGGCCTTTCTTCAGACCGGCGCCGCCTTCGGCTTTGTGGCCGACCAGAGCGGAACGCAGACGTTCGAAAGTAGCACCTTCAACGATACGGAACTCTTCGTTCAGGTCCTTGCGGATCTCGTCCAGCTGGGACTTCTCGATCGACAGGGCACGAGCATCACGCTCAACGCCGTCGCGGGTGAAGACCTGTACGTCGATGACAGTACCTTTGGTACCGGTAGGTACACGCAGGGAGGTGTCTTTAACGTCGCTGGCTTTTTCACCGAAGATCGCACGCAGCAGTTTTTCTTCCGGAGTCAGCTGGGTCTCGCCTTTCGGAGTGACCTTACCGACCAGGATATCGCCTGCGCCAACTTCAGCACCTACGTAAACGATACCGGCTTCGTCCAGCTTGTTCAGTGCCGCTTCACCCACGTTCGGGATGTCGGCAGTGATTTCCTCTGGGCCAAGCTTGGTGTCACGAGCCACACAGGTCAGTTCCTGGATGTGGATCGTGGTGAAACGGTCTTCCTGAACAACACGCTCGGACAGGCAGATGGAGTCTTCGAAGTTGAAGCCGTTCCATGCCATGAACGCGATGCGCATGTTCTGACCCAGAGCCAGTTCACCCATGTCGGTGGACGGACCGTCGGCCATGATGTCGCTACGCTGAACCCGATCACCTTTACGCACCAGCGGACGCTGGTTGATGCAGGTGTTCTGGTTGGAGCGGGTGTACTTGGTCAGGTTGTAGATGTCGACACCGGCTTCACCGGTTTCAACTTCGTCATCGGCAACACGAACCACGATACGGCTGGCGTCGACGGAGTCGATCACGCCGCCACGACGAGCCACGACGCAAACGCCGGAGTCACGGGCTACGTTACGCTCCATGCCGGTACCTACCAGCGGCTTGTCAGCGCGCAAGGTCGGTACAGCTTGACGCTGCATGTTCGAACCCATCAACGCACGGTTGGCGTCGTCGTGCTCGAGGAACGGAATCAGCGACGCAGCAACCGAAACTACCTGCTTCGGCGATACGTCCATCAAGGTGACGTCTTCCGGCGCCTTGACGGTGAATTCGTTCAAGTGACGAACAGCTACCAGCTCGTCGATCAGGACTTTCTTGTCGTTCATCGTGGCCGAAGCCTGAGCGATCACGTGATCAGCTTCTTCGATGGCGGACAGGAACACGATCTCGTCGGTGACCAGAGCGTCTTTCACCACGCGGTACGGGCTCTCGAGGAAGCCGTACTGGTTGGTGCGGGCATAAGCGGCCAGGGAGTTGATCAGACCGATGTTCGGACCTTCCGGCGTTTCAATCGGGCATACACGACCGTAGTGAGTCGGGTGTACGTCACGAACTTCAAAGCCGGCACGCTCACGCGTCAGACCGCCAGGGCCGAGTGCAGAAACACGGCGCTTGTGGGTGATCTCGGACAGCGGGTTGTTCTGGTCCATGAACTGGGACAGCTGGCTGGAACCGAAGAACTCTTTCACCGCCGCAGCCACTGGCTTGGCGTTGATCAGGTCTTGCGGCATCAGGCCTTCGCTTTCAGCCATCGACAGACGCTCTTTGACCGCACGCTCAACACGTACCAGGCCAACGCGGAACTGGTTCTCGGCCATTTCGCCTACGCAGCGAACACGACGGTTACCCAGGTGGTCGATGTCATCGACGATGCCTTTACCGTTACGGATGTCGACCAGGGTCTTCAGTACCGCGACGATGTCTTCCTTGCACAGCACGCCCGAACCTTCGATCTCGGTGCGACCGATACGACGGTTGAACTTCATCCGGCCGACCGCAGACAGGTCATAGCGCTCAGGGCTGAAGAACAGGTTGTTGAACAGGGTCTCGGCAGCGTCTTTGGTTGGCGGCTCGCCAGGACGCATCATGCGATAGATCTCGACCAGCGCTTCCAGTTGGTTGCTGGTGGAGTCGATCTTCAAGGTGTCGGAGACGAACGGACCGCAGTCGATATCGTTGGTGTACAGAGTTTCGATGCGAACAACGCCGGCCTTGGCGATTTTTGCCAGGATCTCGGTGTTCAGCTCGGTGTTGCACTCTGCCAGGATTTCGCCGGTTGCCGGATGCACGATGACCTTGGCGGTTGTGCGGCCCAGGACGTAGTCCAGAGGCACATCCAGCTCTTTGATACCGGCTTTTTCCAGCTGGTTGATGTGGCGAGCGGTGATACGACGACCCTGCTCGACAATAACCTTGCCTTTGTCATCCTGAATATCGAGGACAGCGATTTCACCGCGCAGGCGCTGAGGCACCAGCTCCAGGCTCAGGGTCTCGCCCTTCACGTGGAATACGTTGGTGGTGTAGAACGCGTCCAGCACTTCTTCGGTGGTATAGCCGAGCGCGCGCAGCAGTACCGATGCAGGCAGCTTGCGACGACGGTCGATACGCACGAAAACGCAGTCTTTCGGGTCGAACTCGAAGTCCAGCCACGAACCGCGGTAAGGAATGATGCGCGCGGAGTACAGCAGTTTACCGGAGCTGTGCGTCTTGCCACGGTCGTGGTCGAAGAACACGCCCGGGGAACGGTGCAGCTGGGAAACGATTACACGCTCGGTACCGTTGATTACGAAGGTACCGTTTTCAGTCATCAGGGGGATTTCACCCATGTAGACTTCTTGCTCTTTGATGTCCTTGATCGCTTTGTTCGACGATTCTTTGTCGAAAATGATCAGGCGCACTTTTACCCGCAAAGGTACGGCGTAAGTTACACCGCGCAATACGCATTCTTTGACATCAAATGCCGGTTCGCCCAGACGATATCCGACGTACTCCAGCGCAGCATTGCCGGAGTAGCTGATGATCGGGAAAACGGATTTGAAGGCCGCATGCAGGCCCACGTCGCGGAACTGATCTTTAGTCGCTCCCGCTTGCAAGAATTCACGATACGAATCCAGCTGGATGGCCAGGAGGTACGGCACATCCATGACGTCCGGCAACTTGCTAAAGTCCTTGCGGATACGTTTTTTCTCAGTATATGAGTAAGCCATCAGCGTTCCCCAGCTTGGTCACCTGCTTGTTTGGCCCCTCCCGACGGGAGCAGCCAGAAAATCGTGCAAACCCCATGGTTTGCGCCACCGCATCGGGTGGTTACAGCACGTTATCGGCACCAACCCAGTCGGCTGCCAATAACGGAAAAAGGCCGGTGGCAAGAGCCACCAGCCATCAGCCTGTCGCTTAACGCTCGGGCTGGAGGAGCAAAGTCGATGCTTACTTCAGCTCGACTTTAGCGCCTGCTTCTTCCAGAGCTGCTTTGGCTTTGTCAGCTGCGTCTTTGGCAACAGCTTCCAGAACCATGGCAGGTGCGCCGTCAACTACAGCCTTGGCTTCTTTCAGGCCCAGACCGGTCAGTTCACGTACAGCCTTGATCACGTTAACTTTCTTCTCGCCAGCTTCGGTCAGCATGACGTTGAATTCGGTTTGCTCTTCAGCAACGGCAGCAGCAACGGCAGGACCTGCCGATGCAGCAGCAGCGGTAACACCGAATTTTTCTTCGAAAGCTTTGATCAGCTCAACAACTTCCATTACGGACATGTTGCCAACTGCTTCAAGGATATCGTTCTGAGAGATAGACATGAATCTAATTCCTGATATTGGGGACGGCCTACGCGACCATCGAAAAAAACAAAAAACGCGAGAAGTTGACGAGCCTTAGGCTGCAGCAGCTTCTTTCTGGTCGCGAATTGCCGCCAGAGTACGAGCCAACTTGCTGGTAGCGCCTTGAATCACGCTCATCAGCTGAGAAATTGCTTCGTCACGGGTCGGCAGAGTTGCCAGTACGTCGATTTGGTTAGCTGCGAGGAACTTGCCCTCGAACGCAGCTGCCTTGATCTCGAACTTGTCCTGACCCTTTGCGAATTCCTTGAAGATCCGGGCAGCAGCGCCTGGATGTTCCTTGGAGAACGCAATCAGGGTAGGGCCGGTGAACACGTCGTTGAGGACACTGAATTCAGTGTCAGCAACAGCGCGCTTGAGCAGGGTGTTACGTACAACACGTACGTAAACGCCAGCTTCACGAGCCTCTTTACGGAGTCCGGTCATCGCGCCTACTGTTACGCCACGGGCATCAGCCACGACAGCGGACAGAGCGACTTTGGCAGCCTCGTTGACTTCAGCGACGATGGCCTTCTTGTCTTCGAGTTTAATTGCCACGGGTTTAACTCCTGCTTGTTACCGTTTCATCTGGTCGAAACCGGATGTCGTTTTGGTGTCTGATTCGGTAAGGAACCGGGAGCACCATCTGCGTAGGCTTGTGGTTTAAGACTTGCGTCGCCTACGGTCTTGGATAGCCCCCGCCAGGCAGGGACCCCAATTTTTCAATTGGCGCAATCGCTTGCGCCAATCTGTGTCTTACGCGTCGAGCGAGCTCTGGTCGATAACCAGACCTGGGCCCATGGTGGTGCTCAGGGTAACGCGCTTGACGTAGATGCCTTTCGAGGAAGCTGGCTTGATACGCTTCAGATCAGCGATCAGGGCTTCAACGTTTTCCTTCAGCTTGACGGCGTCGAAGCCGATCTTGCCAACGGAAGTGTGGATGATGCCGTTTTTGTCGGTGCGATAACGAACCTGACCAGCTTTGGCGTTTTTAACCGCGGTAGCTACGTCTGGAGTTACGGTGCCGACTTTAGGGTTAGGCATCAGGCCACGTGGACCGAGGATCTGACCCAACTGACCTACAACGCGCATGGCATCCGGGGATGCGATCACTACGTCATAGTTCAGGTCGCCGCCTTTCATTTCGGCAGCCAGGTCGTCCATGCCTACACGGTCAGCGCCGGCAGCCAGAGCGGCTTCAGCAGCTGGACCCTGGGTGAACACGGCAACGCGAACGGTCTTGCCAGTGCCGTGTGGCAGCACGGTAGCGCTACGAACGACCTGGTCGGATTTACGCGGGTCAACACCCAGGTTTACAGCTACGTCGAACGACTCGCTGAACTTGACAGTCGACAGCTCGGCCAGCAGGGCAGCAGCGTCTACAAAGTTGTAGGCCTTGCCTGCTTCGATTTTGCCGGCGATAGCCTTTTGACGCTTGGTCAGCTTAGCCATTACACACCCTCCACGTTAAGGCCCATGCTACGAGCAGAACCGGCGATAGTACGCACGGCTGCTTCCATATCAGCTGCAGTCAGATCCGCGTTTTTGGTTTTCGCGATTTCTTCCAGCTGAGCACGAGTTACGGTGCCAACCTTAACGGTGTTCGGACGAGCGGAACCGCTGGTCAGACCGGCCGCCTTCTTCAGCAGAACCGAAGCAGGGGTGGATTTGGTTTCGAAAGTGAAGCTACGGTCGCTATAGACAGTGATGATCACTGGAGTCGGCAGACCTGGCTCAAGACCCTGGGTACGGGCGTTGAAAGCCTTGCAGAATTCCATGATGTTCACGCCGTGCTGACCCAGAGCAGGACCAACAGGTGGGCTTGGGTTAGCCTGAGCGGCCTTCACTTGCAGCTTGATGTAAGCGGTAATCTTCTTGGCCATGAGGCACTCCAATTACGGGTTCGAACGCCTCGAGAGGCTCCCCGGTTACTTGCGCGTTTATCCCAGTGACGACAAAACCCCACAGCCTACGGCTGCGGGGTTGGGATTGTTGCTCAGCTAGACCTTTTCGACCTGGCTGAACTCGAGCTCCACCGGAGTAGAGCGACCGAAAATGAGCACTGCGACCTGAATCCGGCTCTTTTCGTAGTTAACTTCTTCAACAACACCGGTAAAGTCCGCGAATGGACCGTCATTGACACGTACCGACTCGCCCGGCTCGAACAACGTCTTCGGCTTCGGCTTGTCGCTACCATCAGCAACGCGGCGCAGAATCGCTTCTGCTTCCTTATCGGTGATCGGTGCCGGCTTATCGGCAGTACCGCCGATGAAACCCATCACCCGAGGAGTATCCTTGACCAAGTGCCAAGTACCCTCGTTCATATCCATCTGCACCAGCACGTAGCCAGGGAAGAATTTGCGTTCGCTTTTGCGCTTCTGGCCATTACGCATTTCAACCACTTCTTCAGTGGGAACCAGAATCTCGCCGAAGCCGTCTTCCATACCGGCCAGCTTTACGCGCTCGATCAGCGAGCGCATTACATGCTTCTCGTAACCGGAGTAAGCATGCACAACATACCAACGCTTAGCCACGGGACACCCTTAGCCGACAATCAAGGAAACAAGCCAGCCGAGCAGGGAATCAAGCCCCCACAACAGCAACGCCATAACCAGAACAACAGCCACCACAATCAGGGTGGTCTGCGTGGTTTCTTGGCGAGTTGGCCAAACGACTTTACGAATCTCGGTGCGAGCTTCCTTAACCAGTACAAAGAAAGACTTGCCCTTGGCCGTCTGCAAGCCTACAAAGGCAGCTACAGCAGCAATGGCAAGCAATGCGAGTACGCGGTACAGGATCGGCGAAGCAGAAAAGTACTGATTGCCAACAACGCCAACAACCACCAGAGCGACTACTACAAGCCACTTGAGGAGGTCGAAACGAGAGCCTTGAGCTTCAGCTTTAGGAGTCATCTATGAAGATCCTGTGAAAAGAAAGCCAGACACACCAGGTGAATCTGGCAGGTCAGGAGGGAATCGAACCCCCAACCTACGGTTTTGGAGACCGTCGCTCTGCCAATTGAGCTACTGACCTAAAACAAAATCAGGCCGACCATTATGCCGACCCGAAAAAGACTTTACAACACTTACCAGGCAATCCCGACTGCAACACCAGCATCTGCGACACCGGCAACCCCGAAAACACAACGAGGCGCAACCACAACCACCTAAAACAAAGGCAGATATTTTCATATCTGCCTTGTTATATGGAGCTCTTGAGCGGATTTGAACCGCTGACCTCACCCTTACCAAGGGTGTGCTCTACCAACTGAGCTACAAGAGCGTAACACCGTGCAAAACCTGTAAACTTGGAGCGGGTAGCGGGAATCGAACCCGCATCATCAGCTTGGAAGGCTGAGGTTCTACCACTAAACTATACCCGCGAGGCTTACAGCTCTCGCTAAAAATGGTGGAGGGGGAAGGATTCGAACCTTCGAAGTCGTAGACGTCAGATTTACAGTCTGATCCCTTTGGCCGCTCGGGAACCCCTCCTAAGCGAGCCGGCATTCTACATCATGCCAGCCTTCTGTCAAGCATTTTCTCAATTAAATCTTGAGGTTAGCTGCGTTGACCTCGCTTCACATCGCTAACCGTTTCCGGTGTTCGCTGTGGAGCGGGCGCCATTCTATGCAAACTATTCGGTGGGCGCAACCCCCTCGCACGGCATTATTTTATGTTTTAACTCATTGAATTCTTTAGAAAGGTTTTGCAGCTGCAGATCGTCCAGCCAACGCCGGCTTTCCGGTGCAATACGCACCCAATACCCTGCGCTTTCCGAGCTCCTGGAC
The DNA here is from genome assembly GCF_058783925.1 of Pseudomonas sp. FW305-70. Lineage (NCBI taxonomy): Bacteria > Pseudomonadati > Pseudomonadota > Gammaproteobacteria > Pseudomonadales > Pseudomonadaceae > Pseudomonas > Pseudomonas sp. FW305-70. Next base: position 2,464 of record NZ_JBYSYZ010000003.1, on the reverse strand, counting down.
AGGGGCTGGTATTTGACCTCCATCCCGCTCAACCGACGCTCAACCGCCTGCGCGGCGTCCTGACGCGTATAACCCCCCAGATAAAGACAGCCATTGTCTGGCGAGACAGCTTTAGCCTTCTCTTTGGAGGCGTCACCCGCTTCGCTCAACAGGCGTATATCCTGCTGAGACCCGCGATACAGACTCAAAGGCGTGACATCCTTCGCGCGCAGCGGAGCCTCTTGTTGATGCCAGATGTAGTAAAAGCCATTGAGGACAAGCAGCAGCAGAAACAACCAACGCATAAAAACCTCAGGACAAGGGACAGGCCATGGCCAATCCGACAAACACCAAGTCCGGAACCACCCTGGCCCGAGGCACGACCTCAGAAACCAGGCTCGCATCCCCCCCGGTGAGGAATACGACAAAGTCCTCACCCCAGTAGCTGCGCGCCAACTCGAGCTGAGTCATTACGAAGCCGCGCAACATCAACAAACAACCACGCTCGACAGCCTCGACAGTCGCACGACCCGGAACAAGACTTTCCAGAGCCTGCTCCGCCGCCAGATCCCCGTAACGAATTTTGCGCGTATGGGTACGCAACTGGTTGCGCATCAACGGCATGCCCGGACAGATGAAACCACCCAGGTGCTCTCCATTAGAAGCGATAAAGTCCGCAGTCACGGCCGTACCGAAGTCGAGCACCAGGCACGCACCTGAAGCCAGATGAAAGCCTCCCAGCATTGCAAGCCACCGATCCAGACCCAGCCGCTCAAACTCTTCATAACCGTTGCGCACGCCTGACATTTCGCGAGCAGGCGCTGCGCACACTATCGGCACATCAAAGGTATCCTTCAGCAAAGACGTCAGCGCACCGGTCTCTTCCGCAGTCCTGACGCTCACCAGCCGGCAAAACGTGAGGGCAAGCCCTTTGAGCTCCCCCAACCCCTCAAGCAATGCGAGATTGGAATCGACAACCCCCTCACCAAGCACCTGCCCGGCATTCGCTGCAAGCACGCGCCACTTGATGAAACTATTCCCACAATCGAGCTCAAGAATCATCACGCAACCTCAGGCTCAATTCACCACCACTGAAGACTTTCTCCACACCATCCACCTTCAGGCGCAGAGCGCCTTGGCCATCAATACCAAGCACCTCACCATCAATTTGATTGACACCGGCAATCAACGACACGCTTCGCCCCTGCCACAGGTGATTTTGCTCCCACTCTGTCTGGATGGCCAAAAAACCACCCGCCTGATGACGAGCCAGGTATCGCTGCAGCATCTCCCCCAACATAGCGACCAATTGGTTGCGATCAAACGATTTGCCTGATTCGAGCCGCATGGATGTCCATTGCTGATCCACCTCGTCAGCGGACTGCATGTTCACATTGATTCCCACCCCCAGAACCACATGGCACACATCAGCAGGGTCACCAACCAGCTCGAGCAGTATTCCAGCGATCTTTTTCTGCCCCACCAGGACATCGTTGGGCCACTTCAATCCAGCGGCTGCAATACCAAGCTCACGCAACGTCTGCAAAACAGCGAGCCCAACGACGAGACTCAAGCCCTCCAACTGGCGCATCCCACCATCAATGCGCAGCACCAGGCTGTAATAGACGTTTTCTGCGAAGGGACTGACCCATTTACGACCCCGTCGCCCGCGCCCGGCTGTCTGCCGCTCCGAAAGCACAAGAAAGGGCGCAGCCTGCCCCCGCTCTATGGCACGCAGCGCCTCGGCGTTCGTGGAGTCGATTGAATCGTAAACCTGGACGGGCCAGTCGCAAGAAATCGCCCGGGCACTGATCTCGGAAGGATCGAGCAGCGCTAATGGCGCGGACAATTGATAGCCGCGCCCACGAACTTTATGAATGGACAATCCCAGCTCAGCTTCTAAATGCTGAAGCTGCTTCCACACGGCGCTACGACTGACGCCCAGGGCAGCACCCAATGCTTGACCCGAATGGAATCGGCCATCTTTAAGAAGCTTTAACAACGTCAGCATGCAGGTCTCGCCTCACAATGAGGCCCGCATGATAGCCACGCGCCGAGCTATTGCATAGAAATCCAGTAGCCGTGACTTTTCTGCGGACAAAAACAAAACCCCAACTGCTTTCGCAATTGGGGTTTCGGAATTTAATCTTGACGATGACCTACTCTCACATGGGGAAACCCCACACTACCATCGGCGATGCATCGTTTCACTGCTGAGTTCGGGATGGGATCAGGTGGTTCCAATGCTCTATGGTCGTCAAGAAATTCGGGTACTGAGTCGTGACCGGTTGGCCGCGCTTCAGCAAATTGGGTATGTAATAGAGTTCGGTGTTTTGTGAGCGTCGAACTTTCGGTTCGTTTCGTCTTCACACACCGCAATCTGGCTCTGCTCTTTATTCAGGAGCAGTCAAATTGCTTGGGTGTTATATGGTCAAGCCTCACGGGCAATTAGTATTGGTTAGCTCAACGCCTCACAGCGCTTACA